>CAZNWX010000153.1:5400-5673 GCA_964576415.1 uncultured Magnetovibrio sp.
GAGCGTGTCTGTTCGTCTTGTAAAGAAACGTCGGTCTGGCGTTCCGGCGGGATTGCTGCATAAGGCATGCGCCTCTGGACTTCTCGCGAAGTCCACACCATATGCTTTCCAAGAAAATTATGGCTCAGGCTTGATACGGTACTGCTGGCCGGTCCGGTATTGACCATGGCCTTGGGAAAGGTACAATTCCTGCATGGATACTCATGGCGAATTTGACGGCGCTCTAGCGGATGATGTTCCGGCTGTTCGGACACTAAACTTCCATCCGATAAT
>CAZNWX010000154.1:0-1729 GCA_964576415.1 uncultured Magnetovibrio sp.
ATCACGGCATCCTGGATACGATGATCAATACCAACGCCACCCAGTTGGATACGGATATGGGCCGCAGGCTGATCGAAGCGGGTTTGGACCTGATCATCTATTCCTTCGATGGCGGCACGGCGGCGACTTACGAGCACATGCGGCCCGGGCGGTTTGCCGAAAACCGCTTCGACGACGTCTACGGTAATATCAGTGGGTTCGCCGAATTGCGCGAATTCCTGGGCGCTGTCTTTCCGCGCACTAAAATCCAGATGATCCTGACCGAAGATAGTTTTGAGGAGCAATCGGAATTTTTCAACTTGTTCGATGATTACGTCGACGACGTGACGGTGAAGCAGTATTCGGAACGCGGGGCCGGGCTGTCCGATCTTGATACGGCATCTCAGGTCGCGCTCTCCGCGGCGCTTGAGGACTTGGCGCTACCGCCGGACACGCCGTACATGCGCAACATGAACGGCGAAATGTTCGTCGCCACGGGCCGGCTTCCTTGCGAGCAACCGTTCCAACGATTGTTGGTCACCTATGACGGCCGCGTGGCCATGTGCTGCTACGATTGGGGTGCGCAACATCCCATCGGCTATGTAGATAGCGCCGCCATTGAAACGGGCGAGCGCGCCTATGCCGATGTGGTTGATAAATCAACGACAGGAGCGAAGGGGTTCGAACGCATGGGTCGCGTCGCCATGCCGGCCCGCTACAACAAGCCGGCTCCTGAGGTCACGGCGCTGCGCGAGTTATGGTACGGCACAGAGATCGACCGGGTTCGGTCCTGCCACATCACCGACGGCGGTCGCGAATTGGTGATCTGCAGGGGTTGCCAGTTCAAGGAAATTCAACAGTGGGATCTGGTGGGGAGCTAGATTGACCGATGCCTGTGGAGATTATCGCAGAGATTGCCAACGCCCATCAGGGTGACCCGCGCACGGCGGCGGCGTTGGCCGAGCGTGCGTTCGCCGCGGGTGCGGATGCGGTTAAGTTCCAGATCTACTTCGCCGATGAATTGCTTGTTGAACGCCATCCACGGTTCGCCCATTTTAGCGATCAGGCCTTCGACGCCGAAACATGGGCCGAGCTGATCCCGGCGGCGACGGAGAAGGGGCCCGTCTATTGCGATGTCTTTGGGTCCAGGGCATTGGCGACGGCGCTGGCGCATGGCGCGGCGGGGGTAAAGGTGCATTCGTCGGACACGGGCAACATGACCTTGTTGCATCAGGTTGCCGACACCGGATGCCGGGCCTTTCTGTCGGCTGGCGGGACCACGGCCCGCGAACTCCACCGCGCGATCGACGTGTTTGCGGAACGTGGTTTCCGGCCCGTGCTTTTACATGGTTTCCAAAGCTATCCGACCCAGGTTGAGGCGTCGAACTTGGCACGCCTAGCATGGCTTGGCGAGACCTTTGGTAACGTCGCAGATATCGGGTACGCGGACCATGTTGCCGGCGACGATCCGTTCGCCCACATTCTGCCGGCCATGGCGCTGGGTTACGGAATTCGTGTCATCGAGAAGCATGTGATCTGCGATCGATCGGCGCAGGGCGTCGACTATTATTCGTCCATCGACGTGGAGACGTTGGGCACGTTCATCGAGACGATGCGTCAGGCCGAAAGCGCCATCGGCGAAGTTTCCGGCCATTTTGTACCGTCAGAGCGGACTTATCGCGATTCGATCAAGAAGCATTTCGTCGCGGCGTCGGATTTACCTGCCGGGCATGTCCTTGAGGCCAAGGAC
>CAZNWX010000154.1:1739-5652 GCA_964576415.1 uncultured Magnetovibrio sp.
GATATGAAGCGCGTCCCGGACGTCACGGGTGATGCCGTTGCCTTGGAAATGCTGACAGGCCGCGCATTGTTGCGTGACGTGCCGATCGAACATCGCCTGACCCGTACCGATGTGGCGTGCCGCGTTTGGGCGTTGCCCGTCGCGCGGTCCGCATCCTCCCGGTTGCCCGGGAAGGCTTTGCTGGATGTGGCGGGAATGCCGGCCCTTGGGCATATGTTTGAGCGCTTGAAACGCATCGAAATGATTGACCGGATCGTCTTTTGCACCACCGATTTGGACGAAGATGATGTCCTTGCGGACCTGGCCCAACAGTACTTTATTCCGTGTCACCGTGGTCCCGTGGATGATGTCTTAGCCCGAATGCTCGGCGCCATGACCGACGGCGACGCGGACGTAGTGCTGCGTGTCACGGGCGACGATATTTTGATTGATCGCGACTACGTGGCGCGCGCCGTGGCGCATCACCTTCAAACCAACGCCGAATATACGGACCTGAAAGCCTTGCCCAGCGGGACCGAAGTTGAGGTTTTTGATGCGGATATGCTGCGCGATATTGGCAAGATGCGCTCCGACGGGGACGGGACCGAGTACCTGACCAACTATGTCACGGAGAATTCGGATCAGTTCCGGATAGCCCAAGCGCCGGTCGACCCGCGTCACGCGCGGGATTGGCGCCTCACTCTTGATACTTCAGAGGATTATGCGGTGATCTGTAAGCTGTTAGAGGCGATGCGCGCCGGCGGGAAGGCTCTGGAATACGACATGGACGACATCGTCGCATTTTTCGAGGCCCATCCTGAAATCTTGGAAATCAATGCCGGCGTCCGCCAACGGCAAAAGCCAATTTGCGTTGAAACGCGCCTTGATTGGGATCGCTTGACCGGGCCATAAACAATCATGTCTAACGGCAACCCGACCGTTACGGTTTACATCATCAGCCACAACTTCGGCCGATTTGTCCATGATGCCGTAGCGTCTGTCCTGAACCAGGACACGGATGACTACGAAATCTTGGTCATCGATGACGGCTCGACGGACAATACGCCGGCCGTGTTAGCGACCTTCGCCAATGATCCGCGCGTGCGCTTGATCATCCAGCAGAACAAGGGATTGACAATTACCAACAACATCGCGCTGCGAGCGGCGCGCGGACGCTACATCATGCGACTGGATGGGGATGACTATCTCCATCCAAAAGCCCTTCGGCAATTGCGCGCCGCTTTGGATGCTGACCCGGAGCTTGGCATGGTTTTCCCCGACTATTTCGAAGTTGATGAGGTCGGCCAGGTCTTGTCAGAGGTTCGTCGTCATGATTTTGATGACGTTACGTTGATGGATCAGCCAGCGCACGGCGCGTGCACGATGATCCGACGTAAGTGTCTTGAGGAAATCGGAGGTTACGACGAATCCCTGGGGTGCCAAGATGGGTACGATCTGTGGATCCGCTTTATAGAGCACTACAAGGTCAAGAACTTGAATGTGCCGCTGTTTTATTATCGTCAGCATCTTGCGAGCCTGACCCGCGACGAGCACCATTTGCTGGATACGCGCGCAACCATTTTAGAGCGTCATGCCCGGCGTCTTGGCCGGAAATTGGCGGTGACGGCCATCATTCCCATTCGGGGCAAGCCGACGGATCCGAGTTCGCCGGCATTAAAGGATCTCGGCGGAAAAGCGCTTGTCGACTGGACCATAGCGGCGGCGCTGGGGGCCGACACGATTGACAATGTGGTGGTGACTACGCCGGATGATGATATCTTGGATCATGTGGCGACGACGTGGCCGGACACGGTCACCCGCGTTCGGCGCGATGCGGGATTGGCGGCCGCCAATTCGTTTCTGGCGGAAACTCTGCGGCACGCTTTGTCGACGATCGACACACCGGCGCCTGGCTGTAGCGCCATCATGACCTTGGCGATCGAGTGTCCCTTTCGTACCTCGCGGCATCTGAACGCGGCCGTTGACGTTATGGAACTGTTCAAGACGGATACGGTGATTGGCGTTCGTCCAGAAACGGATCATTTCTACCAACATAAAGGCGCCGGCCTTGAGCCGGTCCGCCAGAACATCCATTTGCGCCTGGAGCGCGAAGAGCTTTACAGGGAGGTGGCTGGCCTCCGTTTGATTCGCCGCCCCCTTTTGTTTGAGAATGGGGGCATCCCCGGCGGCCGGGTTGGTCACGTCGTTATCGACCAACGCGGTGCCTTGGAGTTACGCTCATCTTTCGATTGGGCCGTGGCGGCGCATCTGGCGAGCGAAACTTGAACGATTGTCGGCGTTCGCGTGGGAGATAAAGGATTGGAAGACGGAATGGATTTTCGGACGTTGGACCGTACGTGGATTGCCGCGGAGATCGGTGTAAACCATGAAGGTGACGAGGCTGTGGCCATCGACCTGATCAATAAGGCAGCCCACGCGGGTGCAGACGCAGTGAAATTTCAGACATTTGAGATCGAGCACTATATTTCGACGGAACAACCGGAACGCTACCAGAGGACCAAAGGGTTCCAGCTTTCCCGAGACGCGTTTCGTCGCCTTAAGGCCGCTGCCGATGCGGCGGGGGTGTTGTTTTTCTCCACGCCGCTGAGTTTCCATGACGTGGCATTCCTTGATGAGATCGCCCCCATATTCAAGGTCTCATCGGGCGATCTGACATTTCTGGACCTGATTGAAACAATCGCGGCGACCAACAAGCCCATGATTGTCTCCACTGGGTTGGGAAGCCACGATGAAATCGCTGCAGCGGTTGATCGGATCCTGTCGGTTCGGCCGTCGGCCCGTGATGACGGCTCGCTCATGCTCATGCATTGCGTGTCTGTTTATCCAACCGATGCCAATAACGCGAACTTACGAAACATCCAATGGCTTAAGGATGCCTTTGGAGTGCCGGTCGGTTACTCGGACCATACCTTGGGTACGAAAGCTTGTGAGCTGGCCGTTGCCGCGGGCGCGGTCGCGCTCGAGAAGCACTTCACCTACCGTAAGGAGGACCAGGCCTTCCATGATCATCGTCTTTCTGCGGATCCGGACGACTTGGTCGCGTTGGTCTCTATGGTCCGTCAGGCTGAGAGACATTTGGGCAACTATGAGCGCCGACCCCTCGAAGCGGAGATTAACAACGCGGATAACATGCGGCGGTCCATAGGGACGATCCGAGACGTGGCCCAAGGTGAAGTCTTATCGGCGGATGATTTAACTTGGCTGCGACCAGCCTGGGGCCTTGGCCCGGACGCCATGGATGCCATGGTTGGCCGTTCGGTAGCACGCGCAATCCCCGCCGGGCACTTGGTGCGCGAAGAAGATTTAAGCTGAGCTTTCGGGGGGGGCGTTAACAATCGAAACACGAGGACCGGATGATGAATTTTTGGGCGGCAAGGTGAATTTGACAAGGTGACGGGTCTATCGGGAATATTGGATGCGGCTGTTTTGGCGCGCGACGCAGGCGACATCGACCATGCGGAAAGCCAGGTCCGCGCTGCGCTGGAGGCATTTCCCGATAGCATCGAAGCCGCATTGATCCTTGCCGATCTGCTGCGTGGGCAGGGTCGGCTGGGCGAGGCGCAAGTCGTCTTGGAACGCCGATTGCCCGCATGGCCTGACCATGCAGATCTCCACTATCAACTTGCTCGCGTTCTCATTGAGAATGAGCGGCGCCTACTTGCCGAAGGGGACCTGTTCGCAGCATTCCGGTTCCAGTTCCCGTGGGGAGAGTTCCCCTTTCCATTGCGACACCGCTTTGCCATTTCGCAAATGGCGAAGGCGACGAAGATGCTTCGGATATGCCTGGTCGCGGAGCCGAGCCATGGCCCGGCAAACAGTTTGTTGGGCGAGGTTCTATTGGCCGACGAAGCGCAAATGCCGGAAGCGGCGGAGCGTATCCAACGCGGAGTGCAATATGCCCCCGATCTGGCGT
>CAZNWX010000155.1:0-5638 GCA_964576415.1 uncultured Magnetovibrio sp.
CCGATGAACCCACCCGCGCCGCGTCGGACGCGACGTTGACAATGCGCCCACGCCCGCGTTCGCACATGCCTGGAAGGACGGCGTGATGGGTATGCAGCACACCGCGAAGGTTGATGGCGATGATTTGCTCCCACAACTCGGGTTCCGTTTTCAGGAAGGGCCGGAAAACATCCCACCCGGCGTTGTTGACCAGAACATCGACCTGGCCCAGTTGGGCCTCCGTTTCCACGACAGCCGCACCCACGGCATCGTAGTCGGTAATGTCGCAGTTGATCGCGGCCGCTTGGCCGCCAGCGTCGCAGATGCCGGCGGCGACGTTATCGGCGGCTTCCGTGTCGATATCCCAAACCGCGACATGGGCCCCCGCTTCGCCAAACCGCACCGCCACGGCAGCCCCAATCCCGTTTCCACCACCCGTAACGATAACGGATTTTTCAGACAATCCACGCATGACACGCTCCCATTTTTCATCCGATCGCTAGCTGCGGTTATGACACCACCACTAGCGCGCCTCAAGTACTCGCCCGGACGGCGTGTTTCAAATGGGGCGACGCGACTATCGGCCAGAAATTTCGTTGACCCGCGGCGAACCTTTACAGACTATCCCCGTCATTGTTTTTCAAATTCAGGAGTTCAAAGTGTCGAAAGAAGTGCCCGAAGAATATTTCGCCGATGTCATTTCAAACGTTTCTCATGCAAATGGCGTTTTCCGACTCACCTTCGGTCAGCAGGAAGTGGACAATCAGGTGCGGCCTGTGGTTCGGGTGCTCATCCCCGCGAACCAATTGCAGAACGCCGTACGCAGCATCACGGGCGCCGCGAATGAAATTCGTGAGAAAGTTCAGGCTCAGATGAACGACGGCTCAGAAGATAACGATCCAGCCACGGGCTAGAGCCGACCACTGAGGAGAAATCCGTATCGAAACGCGGAAAAAAATAAGCCCGACCCGATCAGCGCTCCTGGATGGCGCTCCCCATCGAATAGCGGATGGGGTCAATCACGTATTGTAAAACGGTGCGCTGGCCCGTGTGGATACTGGCCATCACCTGCATGCCGGGGAAAAGTTTATATTTGAGCTTGCCACTTTCGAAGTAGCTTTTCTCGGTCTCAATGCGGACCTTGTAGAACGGCTGGCCTTCCGGTGACAACAACGTGTCCGGGCTAACATTGACCACATTGCCGTCAAGACCGCCAAATCGCATGGCGTCGGCGGACGCCAACTTGATCACCGCCAACTGTCCCGGTGCCACGTATCCGATATCCTGGGGCGGCAACTTTGCCTCAATTATCAGTCGGTCGCCGGCCGGAACAATGTCGGCAATGGGATCGCCGGGCCGAAGCACGCCGCCCACAGTGAAGACGTGCAGGGTCTTGATGACGCCGGCCATGGGAGAATGCACATTTGTGCGTTTCAGGCTAGCCTCGAACTTCTTCACCCGCGCGGCCAATTCGGCCCGGTTCAGACGAGTTTCGTCCAAGGCGGTCTGATTGTCTTCATCGAATGCGTTCTTAATATTGTCCAATTCCGCGCGGGCCTCGCTGAGCGCCAGTTTCGCACGCTGTAGAGACGCCCTGTCGGTCTCTATGGATCCGCGCAATTTCCGAGATTCTTTCAGCAAATCAAGATGTTGAAAGCGATTGGTCAGGCTGTCTTTCAGCAATTCATCGCTGATCCTGATTTGCTCGTTGACCAGTTTGAAGTTCGCTTGCGATCCGCGAATCCGGGTGTTGATTTCCGTGATCTCCTGTTTGCGCTGCGCCACGGCTTGTTTCTGGCGCATAACCTCGCCGGCGTGCCGCCGGCGGCGCACATTGAACCGGGTGTGGGCTTGGCGAACCAAATCCGGATAAGAGCCCATCAATTTGCTCGGAAACTTGGGTCGAGCGGCACCAGTCGTCAAGGCTTCCAAACGCGCCTGATCGACAGTGAGGGATCGGAGCCGGACCTGAAGTTCCGCCACATCCGCGTCGCTGGCGGTAGGTTCCAGCTTCATTAGAAGCTCTCCTTCCGTGACGGTTTCGCCCTCGCGGACATGGATCTCACGAATGATGCCGCCTTCCAAATGCTGAATGGTTTTAACCTGTGTCGAAGGTATGACTTCGCCAGTCGCCATGGAGACGATGTCCAGCGTGCTCACCGATGCCCATACGGCAAATGACACGACCATGGCGCCGCACAACAGAAATGTCATGTGCGCACTGGCTGAGGTCCGTTCCGATGGGCGCGATGGTTGCGCCGGACCAGCGGTGTGCGCAATGGCTTCGCCCGCCGGTTCCGGTTGCGCTCTGTTGTCGGCTTCGGGCGTCTTGTCAGTCATTCTCCACACGCTTTCCGTTATCGATGGCAAACTGCGACTGGCCGCCGCTCACACCGATGCCTTCATCATCCGACGGCTCCGACGGCCGCTCATCGGGCTCAGATTCAGCTACCAGCGTTTCCGGTTTTGCCCCCGCCCGCGCCGTGACATTGGGGTTCGCCGGCGCCGCCTGACCTTCCCCGGTTTCGGGTTTTGGCGCCTCGGGCGCCATGTTAGTGATAGTCGGGATCGGTTTTTCGCTAAGATCCAGGACCGTGTGCGGCCCGTTCACCATCCTGCCATCATGGGACATGAGAATGATTGTTTTTCCCTGTTTCACCAGGGTCGCGAGGATCTGATGCACGGCGGCGCATCCGTCGGCATCTAAGCTTTCCGTCGGCTCATCAATAATCGCCAGTTGACCATTCGTCGTCAGTGCCCGCGCCAGCGACAGCCGGCGACGTATCCCCTCCGACAGGCGCCAGCCATTCTCCGACACCTGCGTCTCGGCCCCCTGCGGGCTCTCGTCCAGGAACTTTCGCAACTCACAAGTATCGATGATCGAATTAAGCATGGTGCCATCGACATCCGGATTATTAATCCTCAGGTTTTCCTCGATGGAGGCGTTAAACAGTGCCGGTTCCTGAGGTTGATAGATCACCTGACGCCGCCACCATTCCGGTGCGACCTGTTTCAAATCCAAGCCATCGACCAGGATCTGTCCGCGGATCGGATCGAGTAGCCCCATGAGCAACCGTCCGAAGGTTGTCTTGCCGGTACCGTTCGAACCGGTGACAACAAGGATTGATCCGGGCTCGAGCTTCAAGGTGAGGCTTTCGAACATGGGCGATGTGGCGCCCGAGAAGGCAAAGGCCAGGTCACGAAACTCGATCGCGCCCGCGTATTCCCGTAACGCAGAACCACTGTCGGGCTCTAGGGGGACATCTTTTAACTTCTCGAACATCTCCAGAGACTGGTGTGCCTTGGCAAAAGCCGCGCCCAGCTGCGACAGCTTGGAAATGGGCTGCAAGGCGCGCGTCGACAAGATATTAGCCGCGATCATGGCGCCAACGTCCAGTTCGCCTATCACCACTAGGGTCGCGCCGACACTGATCACGGCGACGGTCAGCAGGCCCGTACTGCTTTGCGTAACGGTCTGAACGAACCCTTGGCGTCCATTGATATCGCGGCGCAACCGCTGGATCCCTTGGATATGATCCTGCCAGGCAGTCCGCAGGAACTCTCCGGCGTTGAAGCTGCGCACGGAGTCGCCCTCGCGGGTGACCGTCCCCAAAAGCGCCCCGCCCATACCCGACGCGTTCTGCATCTCGGCCGTCTTCTCCTGGAGCGCAAGGCCGCCGATCAATCCCACCAAGAACACGGCGACGATGAAGCCAAGGACTATGTAAGCGATGATGGGTTGCAGCAAGTAAAGAACGAATACATAGACCAATGAAAACGGCACATCGAGAACCGTGGTGATGTTGTTGGCGTTGTAGGCCGTCTCGATGGCTGCCGTTCCGCTGACCATTTCCTTGCGTGTTTCGGCGGGGATCTGATCGATGGCCGACACCTTGGCCCGGGTGAGTGCTGTAAATCCGGTAATCGCCGTCTGTTCGTCGGGGCCGACGCTGATCCCTCGGGCCAAACTGGCGCGGGCCTGGCGGAAGGCAAACTCAAGGGCCATGGCAATCAGCGCGCCTGTCGTCAAGGTCACCAGCGTCGCGTCCACCCCCTGGGAGACATAGCGGTTCAGCACCTGCATAACATAAAGCGATGAACCTAGGGCAAGGACGTTGATGAATAGGGAACCGATGAGCAGTTCCATGGAAATGATGGGTCGCGCCAGCATGCGCCGGATCAATTCCTTCATGGCCTGCCCCTTAACATTGTCATGCTTATAACGCCGTTTCCTCGCCAACGCGGATGGCGCGCCGGACTTCGTCGGTCTTGAACCCAAGCGTCAGAACACTGCTCCTGCGTGGTACCACCCTGCGCCTGTATAACGAAGATTCCGCGGTCGCGGTCGGCGGAATACCCCACCTCCGATCGATCGTTTGGCCCTTCGTGACTCAAACAGTACCTCGATCTCCAGCTTCGATTATCTTCCTCTAGCCCCTCAAGAGCTACCGGACGGAATTCTTCCTCCGTCGAGAAATGCTGGTAGAAGAAATTAAACCTCGTTACTAATTGATCACCCTATGGAATCTTTATGCAACTGTCTAAATTTTTCGTCAGATCTCACACAATTTCCTGAGAGTTTTTAGACCCTTCGTTCGCATCTTTGAACACAATATTTTAGCGCATCAATTTGCAATGAAACTCGGATTGATTGATCAATCGTCGGTAAATTTAGATTTTGATGGCAAGCTCAAACAACACCAAAAGGCTATCGCGAGGCGATATCGTCGATAGTGACGCGCACTCCTTCTTGGCACCTTCAAGAGAGGATTTTTGTGAGGGTTTGGTTTGAGAAGGTTTTTTAGAGGTTTTGGATCAGTTAGCGGACATTCTGCGACCATCGACCAATCAACCGTTAAGTGCCAGAAACAGACAATGGCGTGGCCCGTCTCTTGACCTAAATCTCCACCACCAGCCCGTCGTACGCGCATTCCTCGGGCACCTTATCGGCCATGGTCAGCATTTCTGGACCGAAATGAGTGAGGATGGTGCGCTTCGCTTGAAACTCGTCCCAGTGTTCCAGGACGTCCGGGTAGTTCATGTGGAAGCGGATCGGTTTTTCGTAGAAATAGCTCTCGCAAATAAAGAGATCCGCGCCCTTGGAAATCTTCGGAATGTGTTTGGTCCAGGCACTGTCGCCGGTGTAGGACACTACCTTGCCGCCAGCCTCGCAACGCACCGATGTGGGATTAGTCTCGGCCGTGTGATAGGCCGGATAGGGCGTCACGGAGAGATGCTCGCCGACCTGATTTGGCTTCATGATCTCCATGTCGATCCAGGTGAGGTCGAACTTCGGCACCATGACGTTGCTGCCCGGCAGCATCGATTCCATCATCTCCTTCATCCGAACCTCGGTCTCGCGCGGGCCGGCGATGATCATCGGCTTGGTCCGCTTCGCGCCCAGCATGGAATCCAAGATCATCGACGGCAGGCCCGAGCAATGGTCGGCGTGGATATGGGTAAACACAAAAGCGTCGATGGACGAATGCTCGATGCCGGCCTGTTTCAATGCAACCAGCGAGGAGGCGCCGAACTCGATGGCGAAGCGGAAATCCTCGACATCGACGACGAAACACGAATTGAACCGCCCGCCGCTCCCAAACGCGTCGCCGCAACCGGCGAAGGTGACTTTTGCTGTCATGGTTGCTCCTTGTTAGAT
>CAZNWX010000156.1:0-5494 GCA_964576415.1 uncultured Magnetovibrio sp.
TAGTCAAACTTCACTTCACTTCACTCCGCTCCGCTTTTCGGCGGGGCGACCTCCGATAACCAATCCGGTGCTGACGTGGGGAACATACCGATTTCGGCACCGTCCTCCTCGCTGTCGAAGCCTCTTTTAGGCCGCGTTCAGCACGGCGTTCGAGATATCAAACCTCTCAAGTCCGACACCCGTGGTCGGACCAAATTACGTTACGAACTAACCCTACCTGAAACAAGACGACCTATTCTTCAATAGAGACAAATTCGTCGCAGTAACGAGATTTAAGCCGCCGTTCGCAATCTGGACTTATCGATTCCGTGACGCAGGCTACAATCGCTGCAAGTTGTCATATTCAAAAGATGTAAATTAATGACGAAAGGGTGTCAACGCGGAATGGGTCGACCGATTTCCGACGGTGTGATGGCTGTGAAATACCACGATTTGCCAAAACAGATCCGGACCGCTTTGAATGTCTTCAAACATTTCCATGATGAGGCGACATGAAAGAGAACTCCGTCGGGAATTTCCCCCGCATCACCGACCAGGGACTTGAAGAACTGGAAGCCCGAAAGGGCGTGAAGATTGCCCGCGAACCGGCACCCTGGTGCACGGAGGCGACCCGCGACAACATTCGCCACTACGCCCACGGGATCGGCGACGACAACCCGCTTTGGTGCGATCCGGACTACGCAGCCGGCTCGGCCCATGGCGGTATCGTCGCGCTGCCGTCGTTCCTGTTTTCGTGTTCGCGCATTATCTCTGGTTATGTTGGCGGCTTACCGGGGGTGCACGCCATGTGGGCCGGTGCCGATTGGATGTGGCACAAATGGGTTCGGCACAATGACACCATTGCAACCGAATCGCGCCTCAAGGACTTCATCATTCGCGAAACCAATTTTTCCGGCCGCGCCGTGCAGCAGATTTACCACGTGGATTTCTTCAACGGTGAAGGCGACAAGGTAGCCGAGGGAGACAGCTGGTGCTTCCGCACGGAACGCGACACAGCACGCGAAGAGGGCACCAAGTACGATGACCTAAAGACACAGGTGGCGAAGACCTACACGCCTGACGAACTGACCGAGATCTACCGTCACTATGCGGAAGAAGAGGTTAGGGGCGCGACCCCACGCCATGTCGAGGACGTGGCCGTCGGCGACAAACTGCCGACCATGGTCAAGGGGCCCATGACTGTGACCGGCTTCATTGCCTATGCCCAAGGCTGGGGCGGGCTATATATCCGGGCCAATAAGTTGGCCTGGAAACAGATCCACGCCCACCCGGGGCTTGG
Source organism: uncultured Magnetovibrio sp. (assembly GCA_964576415.1). GTDB lineage: Bacteria > Pseudomonadota > Alphaproteobacteria > Rhodospirillales > Casp-alpha2 > UBA3470. Next base: position 1,280 of record CAZNWX010000156.1, read on the forward strand.
CATTCCGAACCGGTTCAACATTCCCGATTGTCCGGAACGCGTCCATTGGGAGAACGAGTTCGCCACCGCTGTCGGCGCGCCCGGTGCCTACGACTATGGGCCCGAGCGGTGTTCGTGGATGACCCACCACCTGACCAACTGGATGGGGGACGACGGTTTCCTGTTGCATTCAGAAACCAAGATCCGCCACCACAATCCCGAGGGCGATACCTTATTTATCGATGGCGAGGTAACAGCGGTTGACGACGACGTGGTCACCGTCGCCCATGAGGCTCGCAATCAGGACGGCGCGCTTTCGATCATTGGCACGGGCCGCGTGCGCCTGCCTCGCCAGGCCGCCGAATGAGTACGACCGGGCCTTACGCCGGCATTAAGGTTCTGGACTTTGGCCAGGTTATGGCAGCGCCCTACGCGGGCATGCTGTTGGCGGACCTCGGCGCCGATGTGGTGAAGATCGAAAGCCCGTCCGGCGATGCGACCCGGAATTACACGCCCCCCGACGTGGGCGGTGAATCACCCTATTATCTGTTCGTCAACCGCAACAAGCGCGGCATCGCCATCGATTTGAAAAGTGAAGACGGGCGCGCAGCCATCCTGGCCATGGCCAAAACCGCCGACGTGGTGATCGAGAATTTCCGAGCCGGCGCCATGGATCGATTGGGGATCGGCTATGAGACGCTGAAGGAACGCAATTCGCGATTGATCTACGCAGCAGTTTCCGGCTACGGGCGTACCGGACCGTTCGCGAACAAAGCCGGCTATGATCCAATCGCGCAAGCGGAATCAGGGCTAATGTCCATGTGCGGTGATCCGGACGGTCCGCCGACGCGGATTGGGATTTCTGTCATCGACATGATCACAGGCACGTTCGCCACCCAGGCCATCAGCGCCGCCCTCTACGCCCGGCGCGACACCGGCGCGGGACAATACATCGAAGCCAACCTGTTCGCCACGGCGGCCAACATGCTGGGAAATTTTGGGGCCCAGTCCTTGATGGTCGGAGACAATCCGCGCCGCGCCGGATCCGGAAGCCAGGCGGCACAACCAGCCGGTGTCTATCCGTCGGCTGACGGCGAATTCATGCTGACCATCGGCAACGAGGGCATGTACCAGAGGTTTTGTGAAAACGTCATCGAGCGGCCAGATATGGCCGGTGATACGCGTTTCGCCACCAATGCCCAACGCCTGGTCAACAAATTGGTGCTGACCGAGGAACTGAATGCAGTCTTTGCAACCCGGTCGAACGCGGAATGGCTGGAGCGCATGAATGCTTATGGCATTCCCGCAGGCGAGATTAGTTCCGTCCATGACGCGCTGAACTCGCCCATGGCCGAGGCCACCAATCTGGTCGCCATGGCGCCGCACACGACACTGGGTGAACTGAAGACTATGATGCCTTCATTCCGTTTGTCAGGGACACCGGTGCGTGACCCGATCGGCGCTCCGGTGTTGGGGGAGCACACGCGTGAAGTACTGCGTGACTGGGCAGAATTTGCGGACGGCCGCATCGACGCCATGGTGGCGGCGGGCGCGGCCGTTGTAAGGCAGAATCCGGCCGACTAAAACCCGCTGTTTGTTGATGCTAGCCATTCCCGCTTCCTGCATGGTCTTGGCCAGATTGTCGGAAAAGAAACCCCGAAGCTGACCCACAAAGGCGCCCAGGTTCTCGTGTTCCTGTTCGTTCTTGGCGAAGGCGGACAAGAGGAACTCGCGGCTGGCGCCGGCGGTGAAGATGGAATGGATTAGATACCGCGCATAGCCGGCATCAATGGTTGCCTTGCCGCCGGACTGGGATCCGGTGGCCAAAATACGGTGGGTCCGTCGGGCGTCTGCATGGCCTCCCCAGTCCAAGTCGTGCCGGGACCGCGTGAGGCGGTACGGCACGATTAGAGTTCAACGCACCATCGATTGTACGAATGGGTTATCGCGGATGCAAACGATCGTCCGGCGACGGCCTATTCGGGGATGACTGCATCCGCGAAGGGCGTTAAGGCTTCGCACCTAGCGACAAATGACGTCAAGGCCGGCGCGGCATCCGCCAAGTTCAGATGGGGCCGAACCGCCTTGGCAAAGGAATAGGCAACTACGGCGCTTATGTCCGACTGGCTAATACGATCCGTATTGGACAGCCAACCGGTCTCCCCAGTTGCGTGCGCCAGGCCATCCAAATACCGTAGCCCGCCAATGGCGCGGGAATCGTTATGTTCGGCCCAAGGTTCGTGAACCTTCTCTTCCGGGCGGTGCCGGTATTCGTAGATGGCCCATTGTGCCCGGTCCATGGATCCGACGGCCACGGCCGTGTCCTTCATGACCCGGCGGCGTTCCGGGCCATCGGCAGGAATTAGCTGCTTGGCCTTGCCTGCCAGTTCATCCAGGTAATCCAGGATCGCATAACTTTCGACCAATACTTCACCGTCATCCAGAACCATGGTCGGAACCCGGATCAACGGATTGTGGACCTTGATCTCATCCGGGTTGGCGAACACCAGGATGCTGTTCTGCTCATAGGATAGGCCCAATACGTTCATGCTAATCGCGACGCGCCGAACGAATGGAGAGAGGTAGCTGCCGATAAGTTGCTTGTTCCGAATAGCTCCGGTGATAAGAGGTATCTACCGATCAGATGGTGATGGAAAAGCCGCCGTCAATGGGGATCGCCGTGCCGGTCAGGAAATCCGACGCCGGGCTAGCCAGATACACGGCCAAGCCGGCTAGGTCGTCCGGCTCGCCCCAGCGGCCGGCCGGTGTGCGAGCCAACACCTTCTCGTGCAGACCGGGCACATCTTCACGAGCCTTGATGGTCAGATCCGTGTTGATCCATCCGGGCAGATAGCAATTAACCTGGATGTTGTCTTCGGCCCAGGCCGTGGCGTGGCTGCGGGTCATCTGCATGATGCCGCCTTTCGACGACCCGTAGGCCGACCCCCAGGGGGAGCCGAACAAGGACAGCATGGAACCATTGTTCAGGATCTTTCCGCCGCCAGCCTTCTTCAATTCCGGATAACAGGCCTTCGAACAGAGGAAGGCGCTGGTTAGATTTGTATCGAGAACCTGGCGCCATTCGTCTTCCGACAACTCCTCCGGCCGTTTGCGGATGTTAATGCCGGCGTTGTTGATCAGGATGTGGATTGCACCCCATTGGCCAACGACGGCGGCGACCATCGCATCCACGGCTTCTGCGTTGCAGACGTCCGTCTCAACAGCCATGGCGTCGGCGCCCAACGCCTCAATCTCCGTCACCGCCTTGGCATTTTTGTTCGGGTTGCGGCCAACCACGGCGATCTTCGCGCCGACTTCCGCTAGGCCCTTCGCCATGCCCAGACCAATGCCACCATTGCCGCCGGTGACGATAGCCATCTTGCCGGTCAGATCGAATAGTCTCATGGGATTCTCCTTGTAATGAATGGCAGTTACTTCAGCCCTGCGTAATATTTCTGTAGCACGGCGACCACCTCGGGCCGGGAAAATTCCAGTGGGATAGTTTCGCCGGCCATGAGCATCCGGCGCTGTTCGGTGCCTGAGACCTGGATTTGGAATTCCGGGTCGTGCGGACAGGTTTTCGCCGTCGCCATACCATAGCACTTGGTGCAGTAGAAGGTGATGTCGATCTTCAGCGGCTTGGTGATCAAGGCGTCGTCGGCAATCTTATCGAAGATGTGGTGGGCGTCGAAGGGGCCGTAGTAGTCGCCCACTCCCGCGTGATCGCGGCCGACGATAAGATGCGAGCAGCCGTAGTTCTGCCGGATCAGGGCGTGGAACAGAGCCTCGCGCGGACCGGCATAACGCATCTCGATAGGGTAGCCCGCTTGCACCACTGTGCCGGGACGGAAGTAGTTGTCGATCATCGCCTGGATCGCCTCAGTCCGCACGTCGGCCGGGATGTCGCCTTCCTTGAGCTTGCCCAGGACCTGATGGATGAACACCCCGTCGGTCACTTCGACGGCGATCTTCACCAGATGTTCATGGCTGCGGTGCATGGGGTTGCGGGTCTGGAAGGCGGCAACCCGCGACCAGCCTTTTTCTTCGAATACCGCGCGGGATTCGGCAGGGGTCAGATAGAGATTGGAGAACTGATCTGGGAAGTCGCCTTCGTCCAGGACCGTCACCGGCCCGGCCAGATGTATAGGGCCGTGGCGCAGGACCGAGGCGACGCCCGGGTGCGCTTCGTCGGATGTCTGATAGACGTTCTCGCACTCGGTGGCCTTGTCCGGCGTG
>CAZNWX010000157.1:0-5453 GCA_964576415.1 uncultured Magnetovibrio sp.
GGGCCGCAAGCGCGAATTGCCGTTCCTTCCCGATGTGATCGGTGTCGTGACCTCACCCACGGGGGCCGTGATCCGCGATATACTGCATCGTCTTGCGGACCGGTTTCCACGGCGCGTGCTGGTCTGGCCCGTACTGGTTCAGGGCGATGGCGCCGCCGAACAGGTGGCCTACGCCATCGAGGGGTTTAACGCCCTTGATGACACAAGCGCTATGCCGCGCCCGGACGTCCTGATCGTCGCCCGTGGGGGCGGCAGTATTGAGGACCTGTGGGCCTTCAATGAGGATATCGTCGTTCGCGCCGCCGCGCGAAGCGACATTCCGCTGATTTCCGCCGTCGGGCATGAGACCGATACCACGTTACTCGATTTCGCAGCGGACGTCCGCGCGCCGACCCCGACGGCTGCTGCTGAAATGGTGGTACCCGTGCGGTACGAACTGCAGGCTCAGGTGGCGGATGACGGTATCCGCCTGCGAGGCTCAGTGACGCGCCAGCTGCAAGAACTCAGTCTCCGGCTTGAGGGATTGGCGCGAGGGCTGCCCGACCCCCGGCGTGCCTTGGAAGATCGGTTTCAGCGGCTCGACGAATGGGAAGAGCGATTGCGTAACTCCTTGGGCGCCGGGCTACATTCGCGTCGCCAGAATTTGGCCGCGTCAGCCGCTAGTCTGCGCAAGCCAGATCACATGCTGCGCATGTACGCCGAACGGTTGGCGGTGGAAAGCCGGCAGTTGGTCCGAGCCCTGGGGGAAACCATGAAAGACCGCGAACGCGCGCTTTCCCAGACATCAGCTCTGTTGGAGAGTTATTCCTACGAGCGTGTTTTGGAACGTGGTTTCGCACTGGTGGCGGATGCCGAGGGCAAGCCCGTCACCTCGGCAAAGGCCTTACAACCTGGCGATCAGGTTGCATTGCGTTTTGCCGAGGGCGCGGCCCGTGCGGCAATTACGGGGACTAGGGAAGGAAAACCCCGAAAGTCGACGTCCCGTGGAACAGCTAGACCGAAATCGAAGGCCAGTAACACCCGGCAGGGGAAGTTGCTTTGAGAACACTGTTTCTTGCGGTCTTGATCTGGCTCGCAACGGCACCGTCCGTCCTCGCCTGCGCCATTCCTCTTAAAGGCCAGGTTGTTCAAGGGGGCCTTCTTACGGGCCGGGTAGCGCCCGGCACACCGGTTAGCGTGATGGGGAAGCCGGTGCGGGTTTCCGCAGAGGGACTTTTTCTGGTGGCCTTCAGCCGAGATGCGACCGAACCGGTAGAGCTGAAGTCTGGGTTGGTGAACTGCACGCTCCAACCCCAGAAGCGGACCTACAAAATTTCCCGCATTGACGGTCTGCCTCCCCAAAAGGTGACCCCGCGCGCGCCTGAAGATCTCGCGCGTATCCGAGCCGACAACGCGGCGATCCGCGAGGCGCGGCGGTTGGACACAGCGGCGACGGATTTTGTGGGTGGGTTTCAGTGGCCAGTGACGGGTCGCTTATCCGGGGCCTTCGGCGCCCAGCGAATTCTTAACGGCAAGCCACGCCAATATCACAATGGCGTTGATGTAGCGGCACCAACCGGTACACCCATCGCTGCCGCGGCGCCGGGGCGCGTCGTGTTGGTTCATCAAGACATGTTTTTCGCCGGCAAGACAGTAATTCTGGACCATGGCCATGGACTGACCAGCATTTATATCCATATGAGTGCGATTACCGTTAAAGAGGGCCAGCGTGTGAAGACAGGGGGCATGATCGGTCGCGTCGGGATGACGGGACGGGCAACGGGTCCTCATCTGCATTGGGGGGTGACGTTGTTCGGGACGCATGTGGATCCCCATTTACTGGCAGGGCCGATGAAGGCGAAGTAGGTCCGGTCGTTATTTTGGCCATCGATTGTGAAGCCAAAGCCATTGGCCCGGCGTGTCGCGGATCCAGCCCTCAATAATCGCGTTAATTTCGGTCATGTAGGCTAACACATCGGCTTGTTGATCCCCACTCGACGTGAATTCCATGGGTGGGGAAACAATCACCTGAAAGTTAGCGCCTTTGAGACGTTTGACTCGCACCGGTACCACCGGACATGTAAGGCGAAGCGCTAGCTGCGCCAGGGCCGGGGCGGTCATGGCGTCCGCGCCGAAGAAGGGCACGGGAATGCCGTCGTTCATCTTCTGATCGACCAGCAGGGCCAGATGATTGCCGGCCTTCAATGACGAGAGAATTTGCTTCGCCCCAGCCGGTCCCTTCGGGATCAGCGCGCCCTCAATGCTGGCCCGGCCCCGGTTCAACAACCATTCGGTCAACCGGTTGTTAGCCTGGCGGTAAACCCGATCCACGGCGAGGCCGCGCTGGCTGGACGCTAAGCCTGAAAATTCCCAGTTTCCCAAATGCGCCATCATGAAGATCCCGGGCCTATCGTCATCGCGGAGCTGGTCAATGAAATTAGCTCCAATGATCTCCAGCCGATTGCCTGTCCCCCTCGCGTGGAGTCTCCGCATGTGCGGGTATTCGCCGACGACGCGACCCAGGTTATCCCACATTTCGTGGACCACCGTTTCGCGTTCGTGCGCGTCCAGTTCCGGGAGGGCGTGTTCGATATTGCGCCGGGCTCGGTTTGAGACCCCGAGTTTCGGGCCTATGGACCGGGCCAATCCGCCGGCCAGCCCGGAGGCCCAATCGATGGGGAGTAGGCGTAACAACCAATAGAAGACGGCCGCCGCCAGCGCTTCGGCGGGGTGACGGACGAAAGTGGTCAGGTGTCCCCGCGGCATGGCCTATTCTCCGCCGTTCAACTGATCGGTGAGAAATTGATTCAGGGCAACTTCGTCACGCCACCGGAGCGCGAGCCCCATGGTAGTGATGCCTTCGCGTTCCGCCGACGTGAGGCGGACGAAATCCTTCTCCGTCGTGATCAGTCGCGCGCCGTGGTGTTCCGCTCGGGCGCGAAGGTCTGCGAGTTCAGACTCGGCAAAAAAGTTGTGATCGGGGAAGGAAACCGTATCGGCGAGGTCGTAGCCAGCCTCAGTCAAGGTTTGAAAAAACTTCTCGGGGCGACCGATACCAGCAAACGCGACAACCCGGCCCGGCGTATCACCCATTGGCGGAACGGGGATCATGTCGGCTTGAAACACCTTTACCCGATTCGGTATATACCGCGTCAGGCCGTGACGGTCGTCGCCGATGATGACGGCGGCCTGCGCCCGACGGAGTGCGATGCCGAGCGGTTCACGCATGGGACCTGCGGGCAACATGGCCCCATTGCCGACACCGCTGGCGCCATCAAAGACTAGGAAGGAGAGGTCCTTGACGAGGCGGGGGCTCTGAAAGCCGTCGTCCATGATCACGCCCTCGGCGCCGTCGTTTGCGGCGATACGCGCGCCAGCTAGCCGATCGACCGCGACCCAGGTTGGGGCGATGCGGGCCAATAGGAGTGGCTCGTCGCCAACCTCGGCGGCTGCGTGGCGATCGGGTGCAACCCGTTCCGGACCAAACGTCCGGCCGCCATAGCCGCGGCTTAGGAAATGGACCGCGCGGCCGGTCTTCTTAAGGCGAATCCCAAGATCCAAGGCCACGGGGGTCTTTCCGGCGCCGCCGGCGGTGACGTTGCCAACGCAGATCAACGGTTCGTGCGCCCGCCCGGCTTTTAGGAAAGAAACATGGAGCATCCTACCGATGACGTAAATTATCGAAGCCGGTGTTAGAAACAACGATTGCCAGGTGGGGTTGGGGGCGTCCCAGAATGCGGGCCGTTTCATGGTGAACTCCGGTCCGCGACGGCGTCGGAGATGTAAGGCGCCAAGGCATCCGTGACCCTGCCGAGGACATCGTTCTCCGATTCAGCGATGATGTTACCTTTCTGGCCCCTGGATTCGCATAGGTCAGGATCCGCCAGCAATCGGTCGACCGCTGCGGTCAAAGCATCGGCGTCGCCGACTTCTAATGCGGCATCTGCATCAAGGAGGCGCCGGGAGATGTCGGCGAAGTTCCACATGTGTGGTCCGAACAGCACGGCGCTACCTAAGCGGGCCGGTTCTAAGGGGTTCTGACCCCCCAGGTCAACGAGGGATTTACCCATGAAACTGATCGGCGAAAGGCGAAAGAAGAGCCCCAGTTCGCCGAGTGTATCGGCAAGGTAGATATCGGTTTTGGAAACAATAGCGTCGCCGTTGCTGCGGCGCATGACGGTTAAGCCGAGGGCGGAGAGCGCTTCGGCAATAGCTTCACCCCGGTCCGGGTGACGGGGAACGATGATCGTGATCAGGTCCGGATACATGATTTTCAGCGCCTGATGGACACCTCCGACAAGGGCTTCCTCACCGGGGTGGGTGCTCGCCGCGAGCCAGCAGGGTCGGGTTCCGATGTGATCCCGAAGGAAGTCCAGGTTCCCCATGTCGGCGGGAAGCGCGGGGGTTGCATATTTCAAGTTGCCAAGAACCTCGACCCGCGGCGCGCCCAGCGCGCGAAGGCGGTCGGCATCCGTATCCGTTTGTGCTAGACAGAGCGTGAAGCATCGCAGCATACGCGTCATGAGGCTTCGGACCTTCTGCCACCCAGCGAAGGATTCTGGCGACATGCGGCCGTTGAGCAAGATCAGGGGAATGCCGCGATCGCTCGTGATGGTTACCAGGTTGGGCCAAAACTCCGATTCTGTCCAAAGCGCCAGTTCCGGACGCCAATGGTCAAGGAAACGCCGCACGTAGGCCTGGCGATCGATTGGCACGTATTGATGGATGGCACCCTGGGGCAGACGCTCGTCCAGGAGGGTCGCTGAGGTCACGGTTCCAGTGGTCACCAGGACATGCAGGCCTGGGCAGATCTCCAGAAGTCGATTGATCAAGGGTAGGATTGTCAGGGATTCACCGACACTGGCCCCATGGATCCAGATCAAGGGGCCAGCCGGACGGGGGATGTAGCCGATCCCCTTGCGTTCATCGAAGCGCAGACGATCTTCCTGGCCGCGCGCCAGACGCCGTTCCAGGTACCAGTTGATGGCCGGAGCGCCCACTGTCGACATGATACGATAAAGGGATAGCAAGATGGTCACGCGGATGAAACCTCCGTGACCACGGGTGCGGCGGTTACCGGCGTCCGCCCAACCCGTTCGTCGGCGTCACGCGTGATCGCATTCATGCGTTCTTCTAGTTCGATCCGCGCCGCTTCCATGGCGTCGGCATTGGCGTTGCGGTCCACATGCAAAGGCTCGCCCCAGACGAAGACGCCACGGCTGAACGGTGCGGCGACTAGAAAACGGTCCCATGACCCGAGGACGCGTCCGCGTGCCACGGAATAGGTGGCGGGAAAGATGGGTACACCCGCCATACGCGCCACGGATATGATACCGTCGCTGGCCCGCATGCGGGGACCCCGTGGGCCGTCTGGGGTGATCCCGACACACTCCCCTCTCTTTAGCGTCTTGAGCATACCACGAAGCGCCGATGCGCCACCCTTCGAGGTCGAGCCGACAATTGTATTGATCCCG
>CAZNWX010000158.1:0-2242 GCA_964576415.1 uncultured Magnetovibrio sp.
AGCGTGACCGAAAAAACCAAACCCAAGCCAAAAACCAAATCCAAGCCGAAAAACAAACCCAAGCGGGAAAACAATACTGACGCTGAGGACGCCACCGAGCTGGCTGTCAAATCTAGTGGCGGTCGGCTGAGTTGGGTCGTCCTCTCACTGGTGATCGTTGGCGCCGCTATTCTGGTGTATGCGAGTGGCTTCAAACTCGACGACGTAGCAAAGTTGCCCCAGAAATCGGAGGACCAGCTGGCTGGCGGCACGCCGACGATTGGCGGTCCATTCACACTTGTTGATCAAGACGGTAAGACTGTCACGGACAAGGACTTCCGGGGACAGTACTTGGTGATCTACTTCGGCTACACCTACTGTCCTGATGTCTGCCCTACATCGCTCACGAACATTTCCGATGCTCTTGATTTGCTGGGCGGCACGGCCGCCAGGGTGACGCCTATGCTGATCACCATCGATCCGGCCCGCGACACGCCCGAGCACTTGAAAGTATACGCCACCTATTTTCATCCTAGGCTCCACGCACTGACCGGTTCACCGGAACAGATCGCCGCCGTCGCCAAGGCTTACCGGGTCTATTACTCCAAGGTCGAGCGGGAAGACGCGACGGAAGACGATTATCTCATGGACCACAGCTCGGTAACGTACGTGATGGGCCCCGATGGGATGTTCCGTCTCCATTTCTCTCATGGGACTGACGCTGAGACCATGGCCAGCCGTCTGCGGGACATTCTCTCCTAAGACCATGATCGGATCAGCCCGAGGACTGATCGTGGCCGCGCCGGCGTCCGGCAGCGGTAAGACAGTCGTGACGCTCGGCCTTCTGCGCAGCCTCGCACGCGCCGGCGTCGACGTGGTCTCCGCGAAGATTGGTCCCGACTACATTGATCCGGCCTTTCATACGGCGGCCAGCGGACGTGGGTGCCGCAACTTGGACACCTGGGCCATGCGGCCGGATACCCTGGCCTTCGGGATTGCGGCGCTTATGGACCCGGGGCGGTTGATCATATGCGAGGGCGTCATGGGCTTGTTCGATGGCGCGCGCGGGACGCCGGGTCCCGCCGACGGGTCGACGGCTAGCCTCGCCAAGGCGACCGGCTGGCCCGTGATCCTGGTCGTCGACGCGGCGGCCCAGGCGGCATCGGTGGCTGCGCTGGTTCGCGGCTTTGCGTGTCACGATTCGGCGATCACGCTTGGCGGTGTACTGTTCAACCGGGTCGGTGGCGACACCCACGCGGCCATCCTGAGAGATGCTATGGCGACCCATCTGCCCAGCATTCCAGTCATCGGCTGCCTCAAACGAACCGACGATCTCGGGTTGCCGTCGCGACACCTGGGCCTCGTACAGGCGCTAGAGCATCCGGACCTGCGGACCTTTCTGGATCGCGCCGCCGATTGGATCGATGCCCATGTGGACACCGAACTCCTTTCGGCATTGGCTGTTGCCGCGTATTCGATGGAGGTGGAACCTTCAAACACTCCGTCGCTTGCGCCGCTAGGCCAGCGGATTTCCGTGGCTCGTGACGCGGCCTTCGCGTTTGCTTATCCGCACGTGCTTGAAGGTTGGCGGGACGCTGGTGCCGAGTTAGCCTTCTTCTCACCGCTGACGGATGAAGGGCCTACGGCAAATGCCGATGCGGTGTATCTGCCCGGTGGATACCCCGAGCTTTTTGCCGCTGCGCTGTCCGTCAACGACGGCTTCCGTAACGCCATGGGGGCCGCGCGGGACCGAGATGCGGCAATATTCGGTGAATGCGGCGGCTACATGGTGCTGGGTGAGGAATTGACGGATGCGTCGGGCGCCGCCCATGGCATGCTCGGGTTTCTGCCGGTCCGAACCTCGTTCGCCGAACGAGCCCTGCATCTCGGGTATCGCGCCGTCCGCACATTGAACGCATCGCCGCTGGGTAAAGGTGCGACATCGTTCCGCGGGCATGAGTTCCATTACGCGACCGTGTTGGAGGAGGTTGGCGCACCACCCTTGTTTGACGCTGGAAATGCCGCCGGCGACGCCATGGGAACCACGGGACTTGTTGTTGGCCGCGTTGCCGGATCTTTCATTCATCTTATTGACCGTATGGCTTGAAGGTGGGTGGGGACTGCGCCACAAGCTATTCATTGCGGTCGCGCTGCATTGGCGCTACGACTGATCCAGCAGGGAAAGGTGAACTGGGTGTTCAGACCGTTTAAGAAATCCAAGGTTGACGAGTTGCCCTACTGGCGGCGCAAGGGTCTTGACGAA
>CAZNWX010000158.1:2252-5440 GCA_964576415.1 uncultured Magnetovibrio sp.
TGCGACGGTTGCGGGCGGTGCTGTCTGAACAAGCTGGAACACGAGACCACTGGCGAGATCTTCCACACGGATATCGCGTGTCGCCTATTGGATCTGGAAACCTGCCGCTGCACTAGCTATGAAGACCGCAAGCGGTTCGTGCCAGAATGTCAGATGCTGACCCATCGGAACCTGAAGAAGTATCCCTGGCTGCCGTCTACCTGCGCTTACCGGCTGTTGTTGGAGGGCGGGGATTTGAATTGGTGGCATCCCTTGGTGTCCGGTGATCCGGAAACCGTTCACAGGGCGGGCGTCTCCGTCCACCATCGGGTCATTTCAGAGCGCGAATGCGACGATTTGGAAAACCATGTAGTCAGTTGGCCCGCTTAATGGATAAGCTCGGCTTAGACCCGTGACGAATGATTTTTTGAGCAAGGAGACGAGACAATGAGCCTATCCTCGGACCGCTTCACCGGCGTGAATGCCGCCGTGCTGACGCCTGTGACCGATGACCTGATCCCCGACGACGCTTTGATGCTGGAGTATTCCAACTGGCTGATGGCAAACGGCTGCGACGGCTTGGCAATCCTAGGGACGACCGGTGAAGCTAACTGCTTCTCTCTGAAGGAGCGTATCCGGATCATCGAGAGGCTGATCGAGGGCGGCATTCCGTCCAAGTCCCTGATGCCGGGCACCGGCAGCTGCGCGCTGACCGATGCGGTGGAACTGACGCGCATGGCCGTCAAGGCGGGTTGTGGCGGCGTCCTGATGCTGCCGCCGTTTTATTACAAGAACCCGTCCGACGCGGGGCTCTTCCGGTTCTTCTCGGAGGTGATCCAGCGGGTCGGCGATTTGAACTTGCAAATCTATCTCTATCACTTCCCGCAGATGTCGGCGACCCCAATCACCTACAACCTGATTGAGATGCTGTTGAAGGAATACCCGGACACGGTCTGCGGCATGAAGGATTCGTCTGGCGATCTGGAGAACATGGCCGGCGCGGCTGAGCGTTTCCCAGGTTTCCACGTGCTCGCCGGGGCGGAGACCGTCTTCCTGGATCTGCTAAAACGTGGCGGAGCGGGCTGCATTACGGCCTGCTCCAACGTCACCTCGCAGCTGGCCCAGGACGTATATACGGCCTTCCACAACGGCACGGATCCCTCGGCTGCAAACGAGGCGATGATCGCCATCCGAAAGGTGATCCAGGAATACCCCCTGTCGCCGGCCCTCAAGGAACTGATCGCGCGGCACATGGGTAACGATCAGTGGCGCCTCAGCCGTCCCCCGTTCACCACCATGGACGATGTGACGCGTCAGCGCCTGTTCAACGACTTCGACGCTGTCGGTTACGCACTTCCCAAAGCCGCCTAATTTTCCGGTGGGCGCCGAGCCGGTAGCCATACTCGATATTGATGGCCGTCCAGTGCCGTTGCGCCTCAGGCGCAACGGTCGGGCGCGGCGCATTCTGCTTCGTCTGGACAAGCAAGGCGATGGCGTCGTCGTCACCTTGCCGAAATGGGTGCCCGAGGTTGAGGGTATCGCCTGGGCGGAGAAACAAGTGGCTTGGATCGCCAACCGCATTTCCGCTTTGCCGACGCGCACCCCGTTTTCCGATGGCGCGGTGATCCCCTTCGAAGGAGAAGACCACGTTATTCGTCACATTCCGAACGCACGGCGCGGCGTGTGGCGAGAGGCCGGCGAGATCCGCGTCAGCGGTCAACCGGAACACCTGGCGCGTCGGGTTCGTGATTGGCTCAAGAAGGAAGCGAGTGCGCGCCTCAGCGAACAAACCGCCCTCGCCTCCGAGCGCCTTGGCCTGCAACACGGCCGGATTACTGTCCGCGACACCAGGTCGCGGTGGGGGTCATGTGCGTCAAACGGCAACCTCAGTTTCTGTTGGCGCCTGATCCTGGCACCGGCGTTCGTTCTCGACTACGTGGTTGCCCACGAAGTGGCCCACTTGAAGGAGCCGCACCACGGTGCCAGCTTCTGGGAAACGGTAGCGGAGCTCGATTCAAGCGTGGATGCGGGGCGAAAATGGCTCCGCCAACATGGGGAAACGCTGCATTTTATCGGTTGAGCGATGATGTGGATACGTGGCGCTGAGACAGCATTGATCACCTGCTGATTGTCCGCGGAACGGGACAGCATCATTACAGTCTTTTCGGCATTGAAGGTGGCTCCTGACGATGCCCGGGGTCGTCCGAATTATTATCTGATTGGCCTTGCCATGGGCACGGCCGTCGCGAAGTGCGCTGATTTAGCCCAGCAACCGGAACAGGCCATGCGAAGTAAAGACATCGCGTTCGGCGACAATCATGACATTGGGGGTGGCCTGCGCATTGGCTCCATCGCAGCCGTTGACGCACAGGCAGGCCTCGAAAATGGTCCGGGCCAAATTCAAAGTAAAACGTACCCGTTCCATTATGAAACTTCCACTGATTGACCGGTGTCCCGACCGGCCACATGATTAACGACACAATAATTGACTACATGGGACATCAGGCTAAGACATGCCATTGGAAATTTCGGATGACGCCGTTAATGTCTTTCACCGCGACGGGGTTTTGTTTCCGCTTCGGGTTATGAGCGCCACCGAAGCCGGGTCCTATCGCGCGCGCCTGGAGGCTGTTGAAGCGGAGCGTGGTTCCCTGACCGGAAAGTTTCGGAGCCTCAAACATCACTTGGTTATGACATGGCTGGATGGGTTAATTCGCCGGCCGGAAATCCTGGATCCCGTAGCGAAGGTGCTCGGGCCGGACATCCTCTGTTGGAGCACATCTTTGCTGATCAAGGAGCCCGGCGATGGGGCCCACGTGAGCTGGCACCAGGACCTTACCTATTGGGGGCTGGAGCCCGGCGACGTGGTCACTGCCTGGCTGGCCTTGTCGCGGGTCACCCGCCAGAACGGCTGCATGCGGATGCTGAGGACGACAGCAACCTGCTGAGCCGCGGCCAGACCATTACCGCCGGCATCGACGAAGACAAGGCCGCTTATTTGGAACTGGAGCCTGGTGAGATTTCGCTCCATCATGGCAACACGGCCCATGCCTCCGATCCCAACACCAGCGATGAACGGCGCATTGGCCTTGCCATCCGTTATATAGCGACCCGCGTGCATCCCACGGAAGGCCAAGACAGCGCCATGTTGGTTCGTGGCGTTGACAGGTTTGAGCATTTTGATGTTGAAACCCGCCCGACGGCGGACT
>CAZNWX010000159.1:0-5432 GCA_964576415.1 uncultured Magnetovibrio sp.
AGAGGTTTATCGCTTAAAACATTCTACGTAGGGTCTTCGCTATCCGATCATATTCAATTTGGGAGGCGGATTTACATCAGCGAATGCCCGCCTACAACGCTGATCGCCAGCGTGGTGGCGGCTAGGCCATTGGGATTACATTGCGGAAAACATCATGGCCGATGAAGCCGTCTACGACTTCGAGAGAATAACCATGCTGTTGATTGAGGAGAGTCATAATATCCCCTTCGCAATGGATGATCTACCCCGTAACATGGGTGTCGGGCACGTGATGCATCTGACAGACGGTGACGAAGCTATTAATAACCTTAAAAACGGCTGCAATTCGTTCAGCGGCGGCAGCCGCATCGACCCATTCCGCCGTCGACTGCAACCCGAGGCCAGTGCAACGCTGCATCTGGGCACCAAAGGCGCTGGCGTCTAGTGGAAACAGGTGCACCCGGGCGCCCCGACGTGGTAAGAAATTCTTAAACACATCCCGCCACAATGACAGTTCCCTCGGGGTGTGGAAGCCAATTTGGGAGGGTTGGGTTGAGCGAGCACGGCGACAGCGGCCGGACATCCGGCTACGCTGCCAGCATCCAGCACGAAATCGATCATTTGTCCGACTATAAGATGTACGGGCAGGTGATGAATATTGTTGGTCTTCTGATCCATGTGGGCGGCGTCACCGGTTCGCTCAGTGTCGGCGACCATTGCATCATCCACGCACGCGGTGGGCGTAAGGTGACCTGTGAAGTGGTTGGCTTCGCCGAAGGCAATGCATTGGTTATGCCCTTCAGCGCGGTTGACGGTATTGGTATGGGCGCCCGGGTCGAAGTGTCTAACGCCGAGCCCGTAATTTATCCATCCGACGAATGGCGGGGCCGCGTGGTCAACGCCTTCGGCGAGCCCGTGGACGGCAATGGGCCGCTACCATCTGGAGGTATAGGTTATCCTATTCATGCCTCGCCGCCGCCGGCGCAAATGCGCAAGCGCGTTGGCGCAAAGGTGGATTTGGGCGTGCGGGCTATGAACACATTTCTGACCACTTGCCAGGGTCAGCGTATGGGAATTTTCGCGGGATCGGGTATCGGCAAGTCCACGTTGCTGGCGATGATGGCCCGGAACACCGATGCAGAGGTCAACGTCATCGGGTTGATCGGGGAACGCGGCCGGGAAGCCAAGGAGTTCATTGAGGATCATCTGGGTGAGGAGGGCATGCGCCGTTCCGTGATCATCCTAGCGACGTCCGACGAATCGCCCCTAGTGCGGCGCCAGGCCGCCTACCTGACCCTGGCCGTCGCCGAATACTTCCGCGATCAACCCAAGGAAGTTTTGGTGCTCATGGACTCCGTCACGCGCTTTGCCATGGCACAGCGCGAGATATCCCTTTCCGCCGGCGAACCGCCGACCTCCAAAGGCTATACGCCGTCCGTCTTTGCCCATCTGCCACGCCTGTTGGAGCGTGCCGGGCCCGGTCTCGACCATCAGGGCTCTATTACAGGATTGTTCACGGTTCTGGTGGAGGGTGACGACCACAATGAACCCGTTTCTGACGCCGTTCGCGGCATCCTGGACGGCCACGTGGTCCTTGACCGATCCATCGCCGAGCGGGGGCGTTATCCGGCGATCAATATTCTGCGCAGCATTTCCCGAACCATGCCCGCCTGCAACACACTGGAACAGAACGCCGCTGTGAACCGGGCCAAGGGGCTGATGGCCGTGTACGAAGATATGGCCGAGCTAATCCGGTTGGGCGCCTACCGGCCGGGCTCCGATCCTCAAGTCGACGAGGCGATCCAATATCATCCGGCGCTGGAGAAGTTCCTCACCCAAAAGATCGAAGAGGTGACGGATTTGGAGCTCAGTTATCAGCGGCTCTACGAGGTTCTCAACATCAGCCGCGACGCCGCATCGGAACAGCCGGGCGCGGCCGCTTAGGGGTTAAGTCATGGTTAAAGGTGTGGCGACCCTCATCCGGATCAATGAATGGACCGTTGATGAACGCCGCCGTGCACTGGGCGCGCGTCTTAAAGAGTTGGACGATCTGGAAGCCGCCTTGGACCGACTTGAGAAAGAGGTGGTCGACGAACAGCGCACGGCTGCCGCCCGGCCGGAAATAGCTGGTTTCCTCTACGGAGCATATGCGGATTCGGTCATCCATCGACGCGAACAGTTCCAGTTGGCCTCTGAATCCAAGGAACAAGAGGTCAGCGTCGCCCGTGAAGCGTTGAGCGACGCTTACCGCGAACTTAAGAAATACGAAGTGTTTCACGAGAACCAACGGCGCATGGAAGCCGAAGAGCAGGCGCGCAAGGATCAGGCCGAACTTGATGAGCTGGGCCTTCATGCGCGAAATTTCCGCGAAGGGCAGTAGCTCCGTACCCGACAGCCATAGATAGGCGGCAACCGAAAGATTAGGTCGTCGGTCCGCCAGTCGGGTTGATGGCCATCGATCGTTATTTCACGGGCATGCAGGTGCGGCTATTCCAATTCAACGCACTTCATGTTCACCTGGTCCCATCAGGTCAACATCTCGTTGCTGATATCCCGGACGATGGCGGTCGCCAATTATTCGAGCGGTGCCCAGCCCTAACCTTCGATAATTTTCAAATAGGCCCCGAAGCTTTGAGGGGAGAGGACCAGTTGATCGTGGACGAAGCGGACGATGACCTCGGCGGCGCCATCGTAATTCTGCGGAGGCAGTTGTACGGCAAGGCCGCTGACGAAGTCGACGTGATCTCCCCTGGTTTTGTTGATCCTGCAAGATCGCGCAGTGGTCAACGACATCCATGGTTACACTACCAAGTGCACCTTGCCCCCGGCCTTGTCACTGGTCACATCGACAAACTTCGGCGGTGCGGATTGGAAACGGAGACCGCCGTTAGTGCCGGTCAGTTCCTGGGCGTCTCCGAAGATGGCCCGGATGTCGTTCTGCACAGTGTCGTTCATCCGCTGCTTGGACCGGATCACCAAGTCGAAACGCTTGCGGCCCTGTTGAACAATACCGTCTAGCTGAACACGGCCCATGCGTGTTAGGTCGACGTCGACGATGAACTGGGTGCCGGACTCCGCGTTCTCCTCGTCGTCATCCTCATCACCGCCGACCCGCCGCATGAGGAGTTGGATTTGCTGAATTTCGGCGCCATTGGCTACCGGCACGGGTAGTGCTCGCCAATCTCCGGAAACGGTCTCTTCGCTAATACGGCCCATGGCGCGGAAGTCGTCACGAAGTCGATTCACCAAGTCGGGCTTTTCCCGTTGCAGTATTCGGAGGGGGCCTTCGCCCATCCAGGCCGCTAGTTCGCCGCCGCGTATGCCCAGTAGGAATTGCATTATATTGGCTGCCAGCGCGGCATTAGCGCGGGGGAGGACTGTATCTACCATCTGCAAGGCAGCTTGCGGGTTGGTTTCACGCAGCACGCCCATGGCCTCTTCGAAGGCCGGCCACGACCGGGTTCGTAGGAGGAAGTTGGTCATGTGCTTGGCTGCCGCCTGATCAAGAACCTCCTGGCTTTGTTGTGGCAACTGGTTCAACACGTCCAATTGGACGGAGCTACCGGCCGGTAAACCGGCAGTGGCGTTCAGTGCGACGGGGCCGACACGGGTGTTGACCATTGTGACATTTGGCGATGGGCTGGCGGTTATGACGCCGTTCAGGCTTTGACCCGCGGCCAGGGTCGCCGCGCCAGCGGCGGTGGCGAAAGTCGGTGGGGTGCTTCCTGGCGTTGGCGGGGTAACGGCTGTGATGCGGACGGAAAATGCATTGCCGGCCGGCACTAAGACGGTACCGGTTGGACTCATCCGCGCAGTCGTTTGGCCGCCGTAAGCGGCGGCCTGGACGGCGCTCGAGATCGGTACGTGCCGGCCCTGCGCGCTGCCGGGGGAGCCGGCTGCGATCGACTTTCCCGCGCCGGGCTGCGCTTGTCCAGTTGCGGCGGCGGTTTGGCCTGGAGTTGATTGCGCCTGTGCCGCCGGCGTGCCGGGCCTGGCCGGTTTCAAGACCGTGGCCGTCACTGTGGATCCGGCAGTCAAGGATACGGCCGCGTTCTGCGCGCCCCCAAGGGCCGCTACCGGTGAACCGGCAGTACCTGGAGCGCCGGCGACTTGGGGGGTGCCCTGAGCGCTTGGATGCCTCATCAATCCCAGGTTGCGGAGCGCGGCGTGCGGCTGCTTGCCGTGAATGGAGGTGATCGCCAGGAACAGATGGCGTGCCAAAGTCTGGACTTGCATCTGTATGGGGCCCTCCTTCGGCAGGGCGACGTTGGGTTGCATCAAAAACCGGCCAAGCCGGCTTTCCACCTCGACCCGGCCGTCCGGCGTGGTCGCGACGATGATCGCGTCGATGCGGGTGCCGGCGGCTACCGACGTCAAGCTGGCCGGCGGGTTGGAAACGATCGCCGACGGTTGCGCCGCGGTCTGGACCACGGGCGGTGGCGGTGGCGGTGGTGGTGTGACGGTGGACATGTACGTCTTCTTTCACATCTCATACCAGCGATGGCCATCCGCGCCCGACATAGACGCCGGATGCGATCTACGATGATACCAGAGTTGTAGCTATCTTCTCTACGTCTTCGGCGGCTTCCGTGTTGGGATAGCGGGTCAATAGAGGGATCTGGTTGCGGATGGCTTCCTTGACCCGCGGATCGCGACGGATCGTCCCCAGCAGCGGTGGTGATATCTTCAAGAACCCCTGGCAGGCCTTTAACAAAGTATTGTAGGTGCGTTCGCCCTCGCGTGTTGAATTGACCCCGTTTGCGACAACCTGGAAATTAATCTCAGGCCGTTCCGCGAGGGTCACCTTGATGAAGGCATATGCGTCCGTCAGCGACGTCGGTTCATCGGTCAACAGCACCGCGCATGTACCGGCGTTGTGGGCTAGTTGCCGGACCGTCCGTTCCACCCCGGCACCCAAGTCGAGAAGCACGAAATCGTAATTAGCGGCCATAAGGTTGAGATCGTCGCCCAACATCTGCAGTCGGCTGGAGGCGACGTTTGCCAGGCCACCTGACCCCGACCGACCGGCGATCACGTGGAACCCGCCGCCGGTAAAATCGACCACGGCCTGGTTCAAGGTGAGCCGGCCGGCGATCACGGCGGACAGGTCTTGTTTCGGCATCAGCCCCAACTGAATATCCAGATTGGCCAACCCGAGGTCACCGTCAAACAGCAAGACACGACAACCACGTTTGGCTAGCGCCTGGGCCAAGGTGATGGAGAACCAAGTCTTGCCGACACCGCCCTTTCCCGACGCGATGGCGATCATGTTGCGCTTCTTGGCGCGGGCGGTTTGGGGAACGGGGATTTCGCTATTCATGTCGCAACCTCGGAATCATCGGATGGTGGAGTGGAGGGTTCGGTGTGCGGCATCATCAGGCGCGCCAGACCGATTGGAGTGATGTCTATCAGGCCATTGGTCACTTGGGCCGAGATGCTGATATTGGTCAGAG
>CAZNWX010000160.1:0-5403 GCA_964576415.1 uncultured Magnetovibrio sp.
ACCTGGCCGGGGGATTGGGGAAACTGAGCTGGTTGATGCTGCCCTTTATTCCTGATTGGCGATGGATGCTGGATACCGATGAAAGCCCTTGGTACCCATGCCTCCGGCTGTTCCGGCAGAGGGAATTGGACTCGTGGCCGACGGTAATTGAGCGCATGACGGCGGCGCTACATGACGGGACCTAGCCCCGCGCGGCCACGTTCATGGATTTGTTGACGGCCTCCACAAGCCGAGCCACGTCATCTGTGGTCAATGTAGACGCACGGATCATTCGCCATAAGTATCCAGCTCTCCCTTCGGCTTCTAGGTGACTTGGTTAAGGGTGCTCGGCCAATCGTCTTGGTTGGTTGCCCGTCTGTTTATGCATGGGGTTTAACCGTGCCTTAAGGGTGGAGCTGTAGGGTAACGCCGGCCTTTGACTATAAAAAGCTGTGCTGGAAGACGGGTTTAAGTGGGTTCAATTCGGTTTAATAATGGCAATTCCCCAAGTCGAACGGTATCGACAAGGACGAAGGACACATGAGCACTGTCGTCAAACTTTTCGCAGCGTTGATCTTATTGTTGGTTGTTGGAGCTGGGTTTTCCCTTTTGGTTTTGCCAGACGCAACACTGCGCGCGTTGCCTGGCGGACAGGGCGAGCGATTGGTGAGCATCAAGCGTGACACCAGTGAAGACGCCGCCAACTGGTATGACGATGTATCCTATGCGGCAAAATCCTTGATATGGGATCTGACCAGCGGGGATATCTTCAACACGGAAGCCAATGTGGAAATTGAGATTCCGCATGATATCCTGAAGCAGTTGCGTCAGACCGCCAAGCAGCCGAAGGCGCAACCGCCGAGCACACCTCAGCCGGCACCAAAGCGTTCATCGGAAGTACA
The DNA here is from genome assembly GCA_964576415.1 of uncultured Magnetovibrio sp. Taxonomy (GTDB): domain Bacteria; phylum Pseudomonadota; class Alphaproteobacteria; order Rhodospirillales; family Casp-alpha2; genus UBA3470. The sequence goes on from CAZNWX010000160.1 coordinate 882, forward strand.
AACGGAAGCCGCACCTGCGCCGCCAAGTTTGCCACCACCCGCCGACATGGCTTCAGCCGTAGCCGAAACGACTAATCCGTCGGTCATGGGCGCCGTCGATGAAAAGGTCGACGACATGTCGCCGAGCACCGTAATGGCCAAGCAGCCATCGCCGCAGCCGACCCTTGCGACGGTGCCGCTCGTCGCCGAGGTGTCAAGCTCGCCAAAACTGGCGGAGTCGAAACAGAAACCTACGGTGGCAAAGGCTGACACTTCGAAAAAGAAGTCAGCCTCGGCAAAGGCGAAAACGCCGGAAAAGAAACCCGCGTTGGCAAAGGTTAGCATACCAAAGCCGGCTCCGTCGCCTAAGGCGCCACCACCCTTGGTACCAGCCAAGCAGGTTGCCAAGGTCAAGGCTAAAAAGCCGAAGAAAGTTGCCGTCCTGTCGGCGAAACCAGAAGCTCAATCCTCGGCGCTGGCAAAGAAATCACCACCACCACCGTTGCCGGCGCTGTCACCCAAAGCTGTGTCGAATGCTACGCCGGCGACGCCCGAGAAACCGCAACCTAAGGCGTCCAAGCCGCCTGCGACGGCCTCTAATAACGGTGCAGACGAGCATCAGCGCGGTATGCTCCATTATCGAGGTAATACGGTGCCCAAGAACCTACGCGAAGCCGCCAAGTGGTTCCGTATTGCGGCCAAAAAGGGGCACGTTGGCGCCAAATACAATCTGGGGATCATGGCGTTTCTAGGCCAAGGCATGTCCAAAGACTATGCGAAAGCGGCTAAGTGGTTCCGAATGGCTGGTGAGGAAGATCACGCCGCGGCGCAATACAATCTTGGGTTTTTGTATTACGTGGGCCGTGGCGTTGCGAAGGACGACTTGAGTGCCTACACCTGGATCGACCGGGCCGCTAGTCTTGGTGACGAGAAGGCACAGAAGGCGCGGGATACCCTGCGCAAGACCCTATCTCCAGAAATCTTATCGAAATAGGCGGAAGGCCAAAGAACTCAGTGTTTTTGAAGTGCTCGATCTAGAGGCCGATGCGGCCGTTTAACGCAATATTTACAAAAATTTTGGTATTCCCCAGGCAGACAACAGCGCTCGCGCTGGATTGACGAGGAATAGTGGATGAGTGTCAAGTATTTGGCTGCCCTTGCGGTATCTGGGATACTGACGGTCGTCCCGCCGATTTCGGCAGGTATTCAAGACGCCAAGGCGGTGGAACTGGCCGGTGCGGATGAAGAAGACACGACGACTATAGACCAGCTTCGAAAAGCAGGTCTGGTACAATTGCCGGGTCCCCATCTAAAGATGGCTGAACCTAAATCAACGCCATCGGCTAAACCGGTAAGCCAAACGCTTACGAGACCGAACCCTAAGCCGCAGCCAGAAAAAAAGATTCCTGAGTCCGAGCCTAAGCCTGAGCCGAAGCTGAGAGAGCCGGCCAAGAAGGTAGTTGTGCCCGAACACAAACCGGCCGAGCCCGTGCCAAAGGAGGTGCCGAAAGCAACGCTAGCCGTTGAAAAGAAGGTGGCATCCGAACCGCATCAACCGACCATCGCCGCTCCTTATTTCCGAATGGACGTCGGCTATGGCCTTACCTTGACTCCTGAAGGCACGACAACCGCCGGAGACATGACCGGTGAGGATGTGGCGAACCTAGCTCTCTTCAGCGCAGGGGTTGGGTATAAATTTTCCAATAAGTTGCGCGCTGATCTGACCGCTGATTACCGTACCGATGCAGAGTTCGACGCGACGACGCCCGGAGGCGCCGCCGTCAGCTCTGAGGTTAATGGCCTGGCGGTGATGCTGAACGGCTACTACGACATTGGAACGTTTGAACGTTTTACCCCTTATTTGGGCGGCGGGGTTGGCATCGTGCGCTTGGAAACCACCGAGCAAACCGGAACGATGGCGGCCGGCGACACCAGCACCAACTTCGCGTGGGCGCTAAACGTAGGTTCAGCCATCGAATTAGGGAACGACGAGAATACCTTAGCGGACGTCAGTTACCGGTTCGTCAGCCTTGGCAAGTTCAAGCAACAGGACGGTACCACTTATGACGACTTGATGGTTCATGAGTTTCGGGCCGGCCTTCGGCACCACTTCTGATCGGACGGTTCTTCACTGGGACACTGTGATTGCGCTTTTAGAATGGTTTGGCGTTAAGCCACGGAACGGTAAAAAGATAGGAAAATCAAGATCACCCGCCGCGGCGCACTGTGGGCCGCCACGCGATTTGCAGATACCGGCGTGGTCGAGTTGAACCTGGGCCTTGGGATTGCGTTGGAGCGCGCAAAAGCGCTCTTCGAAAGAATATTGTACACGGCCCGGAAATCGCTCAGACCTCTAGGTCATGGTCGTTAGGCACAGGCTAGTGATCACACGGATCACGCGCCGCGTCGAACTCGTTCGCGATGCAGGATATAGATGCCCGCAACGACGACAACGGTAACGCCCATAACCGTGCCCAGATCAGGAATGTCGCCCCATATGAAGTATCCGAAGATCGCCGCCCAAACCGCGCCTGAGTACTTGAAGGGCGCGACCAGCGCCGCCTCGCCGTATCGGAATGTCTCGATCATCAGGAAATGCGCACTTCCGATCAAGAACCCGTTCACCGCGAACCAGCCCCAGTCGGCAAAGGGCACTGGCTGCCACACGAACGGCGAGATAACCATGCTGGCCAATACAACGCCCAGCGACGTGTAGAACAGTAGTGCTACCGATGTTTCGGTCTCGCTCATTCCGCGGGTCAAGATGTCTCGAAACGCGCCGGTCAGGCTTGCGGCCAGTGGGAATAAGGCCGCCCACTGGAATACGGCACCGCCCGGACGCATAATGATGACAATGCCGATGAACCCGGATAGCACAGCCATCCAGCGTCGCCAGCCGACGTGCTCACGAAGCAGCGGTGGTGCCAGCGCCGCGATGAACAGGGGCCCCGCAAAAGCGATGGCAATTGCATCAGTCAGCGGCAGGTGCTTGAGACCGCTGACGAACAGGAAGGTACCCAAGATGACCAATAGGGCGCGTATCAAATGACCCGTTGGATTGTCCGTGTGCAATGACCTCAACCCGCCACCCCGCCAAATCAACAAGGCCAGCGGAATGAAGACGAACAACCCCCGGCAAAACATGATCTGAACCACGTGGTAACCGCCGGTCATCCACTTTAGCAAAGCGTCATTGGCGGTCAGCACGGCTACGCCAAGAAGCATGCATAAGATAGCTCTGCCGGGCGCCGACGAGCCGCGCCCCTTAATGGAAATTTTGTCCAAGGAGAATCCTTTTCGACGTCAGTCTACAGGTAAAGTATCCTGACTATAAAGTCCGCCCCGTAAATTTTAGCCAGATCCCGCCAACAGGGCCGCCACGCGGGCGTGGCGAATGTGCCTGACTTCGACAGCGCCGATTTAGAGGGAGTTTTCAATGAAACAGTGGCGTGCTAAGGGAAAGCATGGCTTGGTCATCTGACCTCTTGATCCTTGTCACCCTGACGTTCCTTCTTGCTGGTACGGTTAAAGGCGTCATTGGGATGGCGTTGCCAACGGTGTCTTTGGGGGTATTGGCGGTCACCATAGGCTTGAAGGAAGCCATCGTACTGATGTTAGTGCCGTCCTTCGTCACAAATGTCTGGCAGGGAGTGATCGGTGGGCATTTCACGATGCTCATGAAGCGCCTATGGGGCCTGTTGGCTGCCATGGTCGTGGGTACTTGGTTTGGAGCCGAGGCCCTGACCATGAACGATACCTCGGTCCTGGAGGCGCTTTTGGGAGTGACCTTGATCGGCTACGGCATCTTTGGCTTGTTGTCGCCGGAACTCCCCTCCACGAGCCGACGCGAAGGCTGGTTATCGCCCATCGTCGGTGGCGCCACGGGGGTCCTGGCGGGGTTGACCGGTTCGACGGTGTTGCCAGTGGTGCCCTATCTGCAAACCTTGGGCATGTCGCGTGACGCGTTCATTCAGGCCATGGGGATCTGTTTTTCCACCGCCGCGTTGGGTATTGGCATTAGCCTCAGCGGACGCAGTCTGCTGCCGCCGGATCTGGGCCTCTTGTCCGCCATTGGCGTCTTGCCGGCCTTGGTTGGCATGATGGTGGGACGGGTTATTCGTGTGCGCCTGTCCGAACAGTGCTTCAAGCAGGTATTTTTCGTCTCGGTGGTAGTGCTTGGCGCCTACATCGCGGCGCGTGTTTACATTTTCTGACCCGGGTCCAGACAGGAGGAACCCGGCCTGTCAGTGGTGGGGCCCTGTGATCAAGCTGTTGGCGCTTACGTTAAGTGCTCCCTGCTCACACTATTTTACCACAAACTGTTTCAATGCTCAGACAAACCTAAGTTTTTGGGCTTACCCATCGTAGGCGCGTCCGCCAGCATTGCGGTGCCAAGTGCGAAACAGGTGCCGTTTCTTAACCGGATCGTCGTGATCCTCAAAATGGGATCGGTAGTGGCCCAACTCCATATTGTTGAGGTACTGCAACTGGCCGCGTTCGATGGGTAGCTCCAGCCAGAACTCTGGCCGATTGCCGACGGCTT
>CAZNWX010000161.1:0-5346 GCA_964576415.1 uncultured Magnetovibrio sp.
ATATCAAGGTCCTGGCCTTCGACCAGTATGGCACCGTGGTCGACATGCAAAAGGGCCTAACCGAGAAGGTGGCGCCCTTTCTCAAGGATAAAGGCTGGGAAGGCGAGGCGTATCGTTTCGTCACCTGGTGGCGGCGTACCCATTTTGAAAATTCTATGATCGACGCGCTGTGCGACCAGGGCCACACCCCCTACCGCCAGATCGGACACAGGGCCGTCTCGCACGTGATGGACCGGGCCGGGATCACATACACACAGGATGAGGTGGCTTTTCTGGTCAGCCAGATCGAGACCCTGAAGCCTTTTCCCGATGTGATCGAGGCACTGGGGCGGTTGCGCGGGGCAGGCTACAAGCTGGCGATTCTGTCTAACGGCGACCGGGACATGCTGGAGGCGGCAAAACCGCACATCGGGTTCCAGTTCGACGAAACTATATCCGTCCAGGACGCGGGCTACTTCAAGCCCCACTGGAAAACCTATGCCAAAGCCGAGGAAACCTTGGGTGAGGAACGGACTTCGATCCTGTTCGTAGCTAATCACGCCTTCGATTGCGTCGGCGCCAAAGCTTTCGGCATGCGAACCGCATTCATCGACCGGCGTAAGCGGCCCTTCGGCCAAGAGCCACAGCAGCCGGACTTCATTGTTGCAAACTTCAAGGAACTTGCCGATGTCCTCACTTGACAATCTGACCAACACCGGCCCACTGGCGGGGCTTCGCGTCATTGACCTCACCCGGGTCTTGTCGGGTCCCTTCTGCGCCATGATGCTAGGCGACATGGGCGCCGAAGTGATTAAGATCGAACGTCCCGGCGCGGGAGACGACACGCGCGCCTTCGCACCGCCGTACCAGGGGGAGGAATCGGCTTACTTTCTTTCGGTTAACCGCAACAAGAAGAGCCTGACGCTGGACATGAAGCAGGACGCGGCGAAAGAGGTTCTCTGGAAGCTAGTGGAAAGCGCCGACGTAATCGTCGAGAACTTCCGCCCCGGCGCAGCAGAGCGCCTGGGCTTCGGATATAAAGACGTGGCGACGCGCAACCCAAGTATCATCTACGGCTCCATCTCCGGTTTCGGAGATACGGGCCCCGGCGCCAAGCGACCGGGTTATGACCTGGTAATTCAGGGGGAATCGGGAATGATGGACATCACCGGCGAAGCCGATGGCCCGCCCACTAAAATGGGCACCTCCATCGCCGACATGGTCGCCGGCATGATGCTGAGCCAGGGGCTCCTGGCCGCCCTGAGTGCGCGCCACGCCACGGGAAAGGGCCAACACGTGAAGGTCTCCATGCTTGAGGCACTAGCCTCCCTATTAACTTATCAGGCGGGCAACTACTACTCCACGGGAACGGCACCGAAACGTCGGGGCAACGCACACCCGTCCATCGTGCCCTACGAGACTTTTCAGGCTGGGGACGGTTGGCTGAACGTCGCTGTGGCCAATGATTCGCTTTGGCAGAAGTTCTGCGACGCGGCGAACAAGCCCGACTGGAAAGTCCATCCCAACTACGCCGCGGCGCCGGACCGGGTCCGTAACCGCGAGGAAATCATGCCGTTGATCACCGAGGTCGTGAAAACCAAGACCCGGGCGGAATGGATCGCGCTTCTGGACGCGGCGGGCGTGCCCTGCGGCGCTATCGCCACGGTTGAGGAAATCTGCGAAAGCGAGACCCTGAAGGCGCGCGGCATGATCTGGGAGATGGGCCACGAAACGGCGGGAGTAGTGCGAACCATCGCCAATCCCATTGAATTCACCGGGACCAAACTAGCCACGCCCACGCCGCCGCCGCGCCTCGGCGAACATGCCGACGAGATTTTGGCGTCGGCGGGTTATGACGCGGCAGCCATCTCCGCCCTGAAGGACCAGGGCGCCATCTGATCGGAGGTGGGAGGCGAAGCGTCAATCTCCGGACCATCGGCCTCAGCCTCCTGGTAATCTTCGACGCGCTCATGCAGGAACGACACGTCTCACATGCCGCCGGGCGCGTGGACCTCAGCCAACCAGCCGCGTCCAGCGCTCTGTCTTGGCTTCGTCAACTGTTTATAGATATTCGGCGGTTTCGATGTTGAAGCCGCCGAGGGCCTGCTTGTCGAACTGTTGGCCGAATAAAGCTAGGCTTCGGTCTCCGTATATCTGAGCAGGTGCTCGTCCCGATCGCCAAACAGGACCTGGCCAAGGGTCAGGCGCTTCACATAGTGGGTCAGGGCGTATTCATCCGTGACACCGACACCGCCGTGCATCTGAACACAGCGTTCGGCGATATTGCGCGCTGCTTTATCGACAAAGGCCTTGGCCCCAGAGATGGCATGGCGGCGCGCCGGGGCGTCCGGATTCGCTACTTCTGACGCGGCCCAGAACACCATGGAACGGGCAAACTCCACGTCGCTGAAAACATCCGCCATGCTGTGCTGTAGAACTTGGAACTTGCCAATGGGCCGGCCAAATTGTTCGCGCGTCTGCAGATATTCATGGGTCAGGTCACGGGCCATCTCCATGGCGCCGACGGTTTCGGCTAACGAGGCGGTGACGGCCCAATCCTCAATCTCCGCCAAGGCGGTTTCCGCGTCATCGGCAGCCATGCGAGCATCAGCACCGACACGGACATCGGTCAGCTCCACGTCAGCTGCGCCACGTCCATCGACCAGACGGTAGGGTTTGCTGCTCACGCCGTCGGCGCCGACATCCACCATAAAGACGGCTGAGCCGACATCTTCCAACTTGGCGCCAATGGCGATCCACCGCGCACTGTCGCCGCCAACCACGACGGCCTTTGCGCCGTTCAAGACAAAACCATCGCCATCCACCTTAGTGGTCGTGGTCTGGGGCGCCACATCATAACGCTGGCCGGGCTCGTAAAGGGCAACGGCCATGTTCGCGTCGCCAGCAACCACCTGGGGCAGGATGTTGGATTTCTGTGCATCAGTGCCAGCGCTGACGAGAAGGCGTACGCCCATGACCGATGTCGCCAGGAACGGTTCCAAGGCCAAGTGGCGCGACATTTCCGTCGCCAAGGCCATGATCTCCGCGCCGCCGCCGTCAAAGCCACCAGCCTCTTCTGGAGCCAACAGGCCGATGAACCCATTCTCAGCCAAGGTCTGCCACATGGCCGGGCTGTGGAAAGTGGCCGTGTCGTCCAGAAACGCGCGGCGCCTGTCGAAGTCGTAATCGCTCTCATAAGCCTTGCGCAGGCTGTCGGCCATGAGGCTCTGTTCCTCGGTAAATGTAAAATCCATGGTTGGCTCCTAGAGGCCCAGCAGATGTTTGGAAATGATGTTGCGCTGAATCTCGTTCGATCCGCCGTAGATGGACGCCTTGCGCCGGAAGAAATAGTAAGGCATCGCATGGGCGGCGTAGTCAGGCCCGATGGGCTCGCCGTTCCAGGAATTCTCCAGGCTTTCAGGCAGGTACGGCGCGGCGTAGCTACCTACGGCTTCCATAGTCAGGGTTGCAATGCCTTGCTGCACCTCCGAGCCAACGATTTTCAAGATCGACGAAATGGGGCCCGGCGAGCCCTTCTCCTTTTCTTCGATCAGCATGCGGAGGTTGGTGATCTCAAGGGCGCGGAGTTTCAATTCCAACTCCGCCAACTTCGCCTTGAACAGCGGATCCTCGCTCAGGGGAACACCGCGGCGTTTCTCCGTTTTAGCGATGGCCTTGAGGCGTGCGAACTCCGCCTTCGATTGGCCTACACCAGCAATGCCCGTGCGTTCATTCGACAAAAGGAACTTGGCGTAGTCCCAGCCCTTGTTCTCTTCGCCGACCAGGTTCTCGGCCGGTACTTTGACGTTGTCGAGAAACACCTCATTGACGGCATGCTCGCCATCCATGGTGATGATCGGCCGCACCTCAACGCCGCGGCTAGTCATGTCGATTAACAGGAAGGAAATTCCCTCCTGCTGCTTCACGTCCCGGTCCGTGCGGACCAAGCAGAACATCCAATCGGCAATGTGAGCCTGGGTGGTCCAGGTCTTCTGGCCATTGACGATATACTTATCGCCGTCACGCTCGGCGCGGGTCTTCAACGACGCCAGGTCCGAGCCACTGCCCGGCTCCGAAAAGCCCTGGCACCAGAATTCTTCTCCAGACAGAATCTTCGGTAGATAGCGCGATTTCTGTTCATCATCGCCAAAATGGATGATCACCGGTCCAACCATGCTGAGGCCGAAGGCCTGCAAGCGCGGCATGCCGGCCGCGAAGGCTTCTTCGTCCAGGATATGCACCTGGATAGGATCAAGGCCGGCGCCGCCATTTTCCTTCGACCACTTCGGCGCGATCCAACCTTGCTCATAAAGGATACCGTGCCATCGCTTCATGTCTTCCTTGTCATAGCGCTGCCCCGTATGGGCCTTCGCGGCGATGTCCACCGGCGCCATTTCCTTCATGAAGGCGCGTACTTCTTCGCGAAATGCCTGTTGTTCCGCATCGTATGAAAGTTCCACGGCCTGCCTCCCGATCCAGTCTCGAAACCACTGTATCCGTCCGGTTTAGGAAGCCGGTCAGTAGCTGTCAAAAGGAATCGAGGAATGCTTTCAAGGAACGAAACGTCGACCTAGGGTTCACGAATGGAAACTTTGCGGATCATGGTCTTCTACCAGGAAGGCGAAGGCCATTGGATGGCGGAGTTCGATTGCCACGATTAACGCTATATGCGACACCACCCGCCCTTCCGGAACAGGCCCTGGGTGATCAGAGAAAGTGGTCGGCAGCAGTACGTGGGGATGTCCTTGACCTCCCGGCTATGCACGCAGAAATCGTGACACGAAAGTGGTTACATCGATGAACCATCAGGCGGTTTCTTCCTCGAGGGTAATGTCGACCATCAAGGCTTCGGCTAAGCTCTCCAAGGGGCCACGCAATTGCCCCTCATCCAACCCAGCGGGCATGCGCACCCGCCCTTTTGCGTGGAACAGACGGCCGCCGCTCATGGGCGCGGCTTCCAGTTCCGTCTTCATGCTCTCAACGCTGACGCCCCGTTCGGTCAGGCATTGCGATATCTCATGGAGGATGCCCGGATGATCGGGACCGACGAAATCCAGGACCAAAACCTGGCCCTCCGCCGGTTGGGCCTTGCCCGCAGTCTCTACGATCAGGTGGAAACCGTCGTGGCGATGGGCCGCCAGGGCGCCTTCCAACGCTGCAGCCTTATCGTCGGGCACAGAAATCCGGGCAACGCCCGCGAATTTCTCCGCCAGATGCGCCATCCGGCTCTCAAGCCAATTGCCGCCGCTCTTGGCAACGGCCTCGGTGATCTGCTCGACCTGACCCGGGTCGGCGGGGGCAGTGCAACTCAGGACCAGGCGCTTGGCCAGGTTTCCTCCGGTAAAAGGTTGGTATCCGAGCCGAACA
>CAZNWX010000162.1:0-213 GCA_964576415.1 uncultured Magnetovibrio sp.
CGAGGCCGTTTACGCTGAACTGCACGCCACCTTCCGCAACGTGGTGGAGGATTCCTTCCGGCGCCGCGTTTGGATCGTCTCGCCGACGACGCTGATGGCGACCTTGAACACGATCCGCGCCGTCCTTAAAGATGCAAAAATGCGCGAACAGGCCGGCGTCATCCAGGCCGAGGTGATGAAGATGATGGATGACGTAGGCCGCCTAGATAAACG
>CAZNWX010000162.1:254-5322 GCA_964576415.1 uncultured Magnetovibrio sp.
TGCGGTGAAAGACGTGCGCGAAATCCGCATTTCCACAGATAAGATCGTCAAGAAGGGCGAAAACATCGACGACCTACATTTCGAAGATGACACTCCGGCATCGGACCTCGAACCAGGAAGTCCGACCCCAAAACTTCATTCAAAGGAGGGCAATTAACCCCGCGCGGCCTGTTGAGCTGGCTCACTCATCCCATTCCCATAGTCTGCGATGAAAGCGTCCCAGCCCTGCGCCGCATGTGCGCCATAACGCTTTAACCAGTCGGCCAGCGCATCCTGAATGCAGTCGGCGGGCGCCACGGCGGCATCGGCAAGCCAGGGCATGATATCCGAAACACCATTCCCGGGTTCCGCCCAGGCCTGGACCGACAGAATATCAAAACACCGGACCCAGGCGTTGCGGTGCTTGAAGCGGGAGGCTAGGTTCGCCAGTCGGGTGGGATAATAATGGAGGCATTTCCGCGAGATGATGGCCAAGATTTACGCCATCCGCGGCCCGTCCACTTGACCGGCGATGTCCTTTACGAAAACCCAAATCTTGGGTGACGTCGAGACGTGCTCCAGGGCCAGTGCCTTCAGAGCCGCGCCCCTGAATTCCCAAACCGGTTCGCTCCAAAGGCGCTCGGCGAAAGACAGGAGCGAATCCTCATCGGCACTACCTACAACCTGAGCCACCGACTTTTCCAAATCCTCGCGCGCGAAACCCAAGTGCTCCCAAGGCGAGTCCTCGACAGCCTTCGACTACGCCGCGTGCTCCGGAGAACTCAGCGTTCGCTGCTTAAACGTCAGTGCGATATAGAAAGCGTTAGTCATAGAATTCGGTCTAGACTTTCCCTGCTCTAAGGATGCCTACCCATCGCTTCGGTCCTCGCCATTCGCACCCAGGTTGCGCCGCGCCTTGAGCGCTGCACTTAATGTCCCGTCGTCAAGATAGTCCAGTTCGCCGCCGACGGGGATACCATGTGCCAATCCTGAAACGGAAATCCCCGATTCGCCTAGTTTCTCGGCCATATAGTGCGCCGTCGTTTGCCCATCCACGGTGGCGCTCAGGGCCAAGATAACCTCCCGAACCTCCGAATCGGCTGCGCGTCCGATCAGTTCCGGAATATTCAAATCCTCGGGCCCAGTGCCATCCAAAGCCGACAAGGTGCCACCAAGAACGTGATAGCGCCCCTTGAACGCATGGGTCCGCTCCAGGGCCCAAAGATCAGCAACATCTTCGACCACACAGATAACGCTGGCGTCCCTTCGGGCATCGGCGCAGATGCTGCATGGGTCCCGGCCATCAATATTACCGCAGAACCCGCACGTGCGCACGGCCGCCGCAGCCTCGGTAATGGCCTTCGCCAGCGGCACCAAAAGCGTTTCGCGGCGGCGCATCATAGCCAAAACCGCACGCCGGGCGGACCGAGGCCCAAGCCCAGGAAGTTTCGCTAACAGATTAATCAAGCGTTCGATCTCCGGCGCCGTCATGCCACCCTCTCAACCGTGCACCCCAGGGTCCGAGCCAGCATACGGCGCAGGCCGCGACCGTACTTTAGCGCTGTTTTGTAGTAGATTAGTTCCGCAGAACTGAGCCCCAGGGCCGCCCGATTGACGATCCAAACATCGCCGTGGTGTCGGCGAGTCATTACCACGCAATCAAAACCAAGATCTTCTAACCGATCCAACTGGCGTTTGACATCCGCAGTCTGACCGGGGTCCAAGAAATCATGAAACTCAATGGTCATTTGGCAGCATCGCCGCAAGGTCGCGTCGTCCGCGGCGTCGATCAGGGCAATTTCAGCGCCTTCAATATCGACTTTGAGAAGATCGACGACCTCCACATCCAACTCGGCAAAAAGGCCGGTCAAGGTTCGGCCGGGCACCTCTTGGCGCTCGGTGACATCAAAGCCCGACGGAGCCTCTAGACTGCCCCAATGAAATTCATCGTCGACAATGTTTAACGTGACGGATGCATCCACGCCGCCCATGGCAGCGAAGTGTTTGCGGACATGATCAGTTTCCTTGATAGCTTGGAAATTGCGCTTCGCGGCTTCCACGCAATGGCATCGACAGCCGCTCAGCGCCTGCACGCCATGGGAAAAGGCCGCCGTGGAGGCGCCCAAGTCAATGACAATGGAATCCACCCCCAAAGCAGGGAGGTAAAACGTGTGTCCGCAAATTTCCGCTAGTGACGTCAACCGCTGACCATCCGTCAAAATGGCAGCTGAAAACCCGGCGGCAATTGAAGACCACCTGTAAGTTTTTGCATCTCCTCGCGGGATTTCTCTTCGGCCTTTGCCTTGGCGTCATTGATCGCCGCCAAAATCAGATCTTCCAGCACCTCTGCGTCATCTGGCTTCACCAGGGCCCGATCAATCTTGACCTGCCGCGCCTCGCCCTTGCCGTTCATGGTCACTAGGCACATTCCGGCACCGGAGGTGCCGGTGACCTCCATGTCGGCAAGCGCATCCTGCATCTCTTGCATTTTGGCCTGCACTTCCTGGGCCTGTTTCAGCATCTGACCGAGGTTCTTCATAGGTGTTTCCTTCGTTTGGCTGTCGGAGCGGCACGCAGGTCTGTCTATACATCCCAGCGTTCGTGTATAACACCGCCAAGGGGGCTTTGACCATGCAGCACCGATCTTTGTTCGTCTTTGATATCGAGACCATTCCTGATACGGACGCCGTGCCGAACCTCACGGGCTTCACAGAACCCGACCTGGCAGCACGCCGCGCTGAGCTGGAACGCTACCATCTGGAGATCACGGACGGCCGTAATTCCTTCCCCCGACAGCCGTTTCACCGAGTGGTAGCGATCAGTTTCCTGGAGGCAGAAATCGAATACGCCGGGGCGCAAGAAATTTACTACCTTAAGGAACTCCGTTCCGGCGGCGAAGCCGGGTTCGACGAGGCGCAGCTCCTACAGGGGTTTTTTCAGTACTTTGAACACCTAAAGCCGCGCCTGGTCAGTTTCAACGGTCGAACCTTCGACTTACCAGTGCTGAAATACCGCGCTATGGCGCACGGCATTTCTGCGCCTTGGCTGTACGGCGCCGGCGACAAATGGAACAGCTATAAGAGCCGCTATGCCATGAACTGGCATTGCGATCTGCTGGACGTGCTGCGCGATTATGGAGCATCGACTGCAATCAAATTATCGGAAGTATGCGCTGTGATGGGTTTCCCAGGCAAGTTCGGCGCCGACGGCAGTAAGGTTGCCGAAATGATCGACACCGGTGACATCCAAGGCGTGCGTAACTATTGCGAGACGGATGTGCTCAACACCTATCTCGTGTATCTGCGCACCATGTTGCATCGGGGAACAGTGACCCGAGAAGGCTACAACCGCGCCGTTGCCGATGTAATTACAATGATCGAACAAGCGGGCGATGATCGCCGCCATCTTGGGTCCTTCATGGAGGCCTGGGGCAAGGCCTCGAAAAACACCTTTCTATTGGAATAACCGCCGTCACTTCGTCAAAGGTCTGCTTCGTCCAGTCTGTTCGCAGATGAAGAACGCCCATGCGACTTTCCCCAAAACGGCAAACCGGCAGCAACGGCAAGGCGCAAAGCCATTCGGCCCGAGAGAAATTTGCGTAACGGAGCTACCGCGAGCAGAGCCCGTAATGTTCGCGACCTTCAGCAATCACTTAAAGACGGCATAGGAAATTTAGAGCGGTTTCTTTGCGCCACTGCCCCCATGGAGACCCGGTCATTACCATGGCCGTGCTGATCCTGATCTTTGTCTTTGGTACCAAGTGAGTGGATCGACCGCAGCTTTTCCGACGCCTGAACCAATTTCTTCCCTTAGCCACTTATAAGGCGCAGACTCAACAGATCACCGTAACGGGAGCGCTACCGTGTCTCATTTCGCTATATACGCCATCGCTGCCGGGGCTGAAATCGGCGGCTGTTTTGCGTTCTGGGCCTGGCTGCGATTGGGCCAACCGGCTTATTGGCTGGTGCTCGGGATCGCACTCCTGGTCATCTTTGCCTTGCTCTTGACCCGCATTTCCTCAGACTTCGCCGGACGCGCCTACGCCGCTTACGGAGGTATCTATATCGTCGCCTCCCTATTGTGGATGTGGGGAATGGAAGGCAATCGACCAGACCGTTGGGACCTAGTAGGCATGGCGGTCTGTCTTGCCGGCGCCGCGATAATCTTGCTTGGCCCCCGAGAAGCCTAGCCTTCGGTGCCGTCGCCTTCGTCAATGGGCGTCACGGTCGTCAGTTTTGCGCCTGGGAATGCCTCCAAGACGGATTTAACCAAGGGGTGTCCCACCGCCTCGTTCTTGAGATCGCGTTGTGCAGCAGCCCGGCGTTCGGAAATGGTCGGATCCCCGGCTTCCTGTGAGACCGTGATCACCCAGCGCCTATCGGTCTGACCGTTTAGGAAACTTGTCAGCCGCCCGGCCAGGTCGGGCGGCGCGGTTTCCGTCGGTCGGAACTCCAACCGACCGGGCTCGAATTCGACCACATGTACATCATGCTCCAAATGGGACTTCAGGACCATTTCCCGTTCCTGACCGGCCAAGGCCACGATATCGGCAAAGGTATCATGGGACGCCTGCGGCACGGTATCGTCCGGGGCTGCCTGAGGCACCGGTTCGGGGAACGTGTCGGGCAAGGGCGCCGGGGCAAGCGGCGCGGCATCTTCGGTGCCCGTCCGCTTGACAGCGCTGGGCTCCGGTGAATCGGTGGGCAGTGGGCTGGCGGATGGCGGCAATACGGTGCCTTCAGGCTGTCCCATCGACTTCACGGCATCACCCGGGGTCGGTAGGGTCGCAGTGTAGGCCAATCGGACAAGCAGCATCTCGGCAGCCTGGCGCGCCGACGGCGCAAAACGAACTTCCTGAAGCCCCTTCAAGAGCATCTGCCATGCGCGCGCCAGGACCGGCATTTTCAGCCGTGATTCCATATCCTTACCCCGGTTCCGTTCCATTCCTGGCACATCCGGATCATCGGCGGCGGCGGGCACGACCTCCGCTCGGATGCGGCCAACAGCACCGGCAGCGAAGAGCCCGTCGCCATGGTGCTGTCGGTGTTGAGCATTTTGGTGGGGACGTGGATGCACACGCAGGACAAAG
>CAZNWX010000163.1:0-2638 GCA_964576415.1 uncultured Magnetovibrio sp.
CGAGCCTCATCATCGAGACCCTCTACAAAGCCGTAGCCCGGCGTCTGCACGGCTCGCGGCTCTTACCAGGCGACCACGACGGCCTAGACGGTCTGGAACGCATCGATAAGGTCGTCGACATTGATCAATCTCCCATCGGCCGCACGCCGCGCTCTAACCCTGCCACCTACACGGGCGCCTTCACGCCGATCCGCGACTGGTTCGCCGGTCTCCCGGAAGCCAAAGCGCGTGGCTACAAGCCCGGCCGCTTCTCCTTCAACGTCAAGGGCGGCCGCTGCGAGGCCTGCCAAGGGGACGGCGTCATCAAGATCGAAATGCACTTCCTTCCCGACGTCTACGTCCAGTGCGACACCTGTAAGGGCCAACGCTACAACAGGGAAACCCTTGAGATCGATTTCCGCGGCAAATCTATCGCCGATGTCCTGGACATGACGGTTGAGGAAGCCGCCGAGTTCTTTAAGGCTGTACCGTCCATCCGCGACAAGCTGGTCACGCTGGAACGCGTCGGCCTGGGCTATATCCACCTGGGCCAGCAGGCGACGACGCTATCCGGCGGCGAAGCGCAGCGCGTCAAGCTGGCCAAGGAACTAAGCCGCCGGGCCACGGGGAAGACGCTCTATATCCTGGATGAGCCGACCACGGGCCTACATTTCGAGGATGTGAAGAAACTCCTGGAGGTGCTCCACGCCCTGGTCGGAACCGGAAACACGGTTATCGTCATTGAGCACAATCTAGAGGTCATCAAGACCGCTGATTGGATCGTCGATCTCGGCCCCGAGGGTGGTGATAAGGGCGGACGCATCGTCGCCGAAGGCACGCCCGAAGCCGTCGCCCGGATGCCGGACAGCTATACGGGCCAATACCTCGCGCCCTACCTGGGCATCAAGACCGAGAAACAGAAGAAGCGGGCATAGCGGGACCGGCCATACCGTCAGATTGCTCGTAATACTGTCTTTTTGTCCTTATGGCCGTCACCGGCTGCGGTAAGTCCAGCCTCGACGTCGCCTTCTCAGAACCTCTCAACATACCGTTACCGGATGCCAATGACTTCCATCCGGCGGGAAACATTTTAAAGATATCCCGGAGAGCCCCGCTTGAGGATGAAGACCTTTGGCCTTGGCTTGAGATATTGGGCAAGGCCCTGAAGGCGTAATCGGGCCGCGTCATGCTCGGCTGGCTCGCGCAGTGCAGGGTCTATCGGAACTGCCTAATCGCCGGTTCCGGGGACGTGCATCTCAGTGTTACGCGCGCGCTCATTGCCGAAGGCCGTCACCGTAGCGATGTACGCGCCCTCAACCAGTAGCACCGGGCAGGATTGCCATCCTCTACCGGCGCTCTTGGCCGTGGTTACCGACCAACAACGTTTGTCCTTGATCGAAATAAAATTGATATGTAATAACATTACACAATAAGGTATCACTTGTTGCGAGTGACCACCCATATGGTTGTTACAGCGAGTTATCTGAAGTCATGATAGGAACAAACGCCCTTTTACCCGACAAGGTACTCGGAACCATTCCGGATCGATCAAAATCCATGGCCGACCCCCACGGCCTACTCTCATCATTTATCCGGTGTCCGCCCGGTCGTCAGATGACGCCAAACGACGTCTTCGTTATTTGGTTACTCAGTCACAGGAGCCACACTACTCTCGAGGCCGCGCAGACTATTCTCGATCTCCATGGCACAACCATGTTGCAATCCGGTTCCGATTGGCTGAAGGCCTTGCGTGAATTGTTCCTGGATATCGTTACTCTTTCCGAGCCGTCCGGATTAAGGCACGCCACGGGTGATTGAGGGCAGACATAATCAGAACGCCGTTGGCCTGATCAGACGGACGCCGACCGTCCGTCTTATTCCCCATCACGCCGCGACACCGTCGCCACAATCGCCGCCAGGGCGCGCTCAATATCGGCGTCGGTGGTTGCCCAGGAACTGACGCTGATCCGCATGGCGTCGCGGCCATGCCAGTGGGTCCCGCTACACCAGATTTCGCCACCGGCCTGGATGTCGGCGATCACGGCGTTGGTCTTGGCGTCGTCGCCAAAAGCGACGACCACCTGATTCAGGACAACATCGTTCAGCACGTCGTGCCCTGCTATACGCAGACCATCGGCAAGGTGCTGGGCTTGGCGGCAGTTCCGTTCAATCATTGCCGCCAGGCCGTTTCGGCCCAGCGATTTCAAGGCCGCCCAGACCTCCACGGATCGGGCTCGGCGCGAACTGTCCGGGGTGAAATTGAGGGCGTCCCGCTGGTCACTCTTGATCAGATAGGCACCTGTGATTGTCATGGCCCGGGCCAGGGCATCAGCATCCTTCACCAGCGCGACACCACAATCATAAGGGACATTTAGCCACTTGTGGGCATCCGTGCCCCAGGAATCGGCGTTTGGATAACCCGCGACCAGATCGGCCAACGCCGGCGATGCCAGCGCCCATAGTCCGAAGGCGCCGTCCACATGGACCCAGGCGCCAGCGGCATGGGCCCGAGGAATGATCTCTTCCGCCGGATCAAAGGCGCCCGAGTTCACATTTCCAGCCTGCAGGCAGACAATAGTCGGCCCGTCTAAAGGCGGCAAGGCGTCGGCCCGCATACGGCCCTCGGCGTCGGCAGGCACGGTAACTACCCGCTCGCGTC
>CAZNWX010000163.1:2648-5320 GCA_964576415.1 uncultured Magnetovibrio sp.
ACACCTTGTAAAGCGTCGAATGAGCTTCCGCGCCGACGACCACGTTGATCGCCGGCGCGCCAAACAAACCATCACGGTCCACATCCCAGCCCACATCCGCCAAGACCGTGTTCCGGGCCGCCGCCAGGCAGGTGAAATTAGCCATGGTCGCACCGGTACACAGGGCCCCTTCGGCTCCCCCGGGCAGGCACAAAACGTCTTTCAGCCAACGCAGTGCCGCCGCCTCGATACAGGCGATGGCCGGCGATGAGACGTAGCTAAAGCCGTTCTGATCCCAGGCCCCAGCCAGCACGTTCGCCGCCAGGGTCGCCGGCAAAGCGCCACCCGTGACGAACCCAAAATACCGCCCGCCGGCGCTCGCCACCGTCGCCGGAGACGCTGCCTCGTCCAGAAACGTCAAAATCGCCGCAGCATCCGTGGGCCCATCGGGTAAGGGCTGATCCAGCGCCTTCGCCAAGCGCGCAACCGCACCGGGATCCGCGGCGACGGCTCGTTCGTCCAATGCCGCCAAGTACGCCGCGGCCCGATCGGCGGCGTCACGCAGCAGCAAGTTTCGTTCATGACCGCTCATGGCACGACACTAGCCATCGTTGGGGCCGGCAGGCAATAGCCTGGAGAAACAAGAGACACATAGGTCGAACCTTGCACCCATTTTCGTCATTTTAATATAGACTGAGACCCGTGATTGACTTGACGATCGGCGTCAAAGGTCGGTCTCATAGTAATAGCCGGCAGTATGGCGGAAGACCTTAACGCTACACCCCTCACGAACACTCGGAGATCGTATGAAACTTGCCCGTACTATCCGCCTCGACGTCTCCGACACCAACGTGTTTACGGCGGCCGCGAAACCCGGCGAATGGGCTGTTACAGGGACTTTTGCCTTCGTCGATTCCGATCCCATCGCATGGACCAACAAGGACAAGATTGCGTTTCGCGACGGCTGGATGGGGACCGAGAGTTTCGGCCGTTCAACGTTTGTTCAGGTGACCTCTATTGCACAAGAACATTATGAAGAAACAGTGCGGTGCCTGGCCGGACATATCTTTGAATCCTACGGCGCGCCCGGCATGATCGATGCCCTTGAGGCAGCCCGTACTGAGGTCGACGATATGGCGAAGATTTGCGAGCACCCAGTCGGCACCCTTCTGGCCATTGAGCGAACCGCGGACGACCAGGCTATCACCGAACGCACCCGCGTCATAACGCCGCCCAGCGAAGAATTTCACACTCGTATATGGGCTATCGACGATGATGACGGTGATGGTGATAGCGACAGCCCCATCGCAGCGCAGCGCATCCGGTGATCGCGCCCATCTGGCAGGGCAACTTTGATCATCGCTTGGAAACCAAATGGGGCCGTTGAAATCTCCATGATTCGCGGCGTAGTCAGCCCAGATGTCTTTGGAAGAACGGAACCAGGTTAGCCATGGCGGGCGCCAGTTCTCGGGTCTCGTAATCGACCCGGATGAGGTCGATATCCCCGCCGGCAGAACGGTAGAGTTCGCAAAAGCGTTCCGGTTCTTTGAGAGGCTGATCGGATTCCGGATCGTGATAGTCGTGAACGATATCTGGAGTGCCCTGGAGCCACAAGGCGGGCGGCGTTGCTACGGCTTCGCCACGGACAAGAGCCATCATCGGGTTGCCCTCGGCCATGGCATCTTCATCGGGCCAATAGATATCGTGAAATTCGGGCAATCGACCGACCCATCCAGCGCTCTCCGGAGTTTCGAGGGATCGATGGGCGTGCCGATATCGGGACAAGGGATTAATCACCGGCCAGACCAAGGCGGCGCAACAAACCTGGGCATCAATACCGGCGGCGCCGTTTAAGGCCACGGCACCGTAGCGGTCATCGTCCGGGCGCATGGCGATCAGGGCCGCCAAGTGACCGCCACTAGATTGCCCGCTCAACCCCACCCGTTCCGCATCCAAGTTGTAACGCTCGGCATTCATTTTCAGCCATCGGATGGCATAGTGAATATCTTGCAGTGACGTAGGATATCTGTCCGGTCCGTGCCGGAAATCAAGCGCCGCAGCCGCGAAACCGGCGCCGGCTAGAACTTCGTCGCGGACCTGACATCCCGCCATGCTGCCCTCATTCCAAGCCCCGCCGTGCAAGTCCACAATCAGCGGAAATGGCCCGGCACCGGCCGGTCGACAGAGACGCAGCATCATGGACCGATCACCGTGCTGGAGGTATTCAATGTCCTCGTAGTTGAATTCTTGCGTCCCATTCGACATAGTTCATCTCCATCACCACTGAAACTCTGGACCGAATTGTAGCGCATATTAAGTGAATGACATCCACATACGAACCATAGAGAGATCGCACCCATGCTATTCGACGTCCGCACCTACACCTGCAAGCCCGGCACCTTGAACGCGCACCTGAAGCTGTATGAGGAACACGGCTTAAGCCCTCAAGCTAACAACCTGGGTCAGCCCTTCGCCTACATGGTCGGTGAAACGGGCAACCCGAACCAATACATCCACATATGGATGTACGAGAACGCTGGCGATCGCGAGACCCGCCGCGCGGCCATGTGGGCCGACTCGGAATGGCTGGCATACGTGAAGAAAAGCGCTGAGCTGGGCGCCCTGGAAAAGCAGGAAAACATCCTCATGAACAACGTCAGTTTCTGGGATCCGAAGGCCTGAGTTTAGCGGCC
>CAZNWX010000164.1:0-5303 GCA_964576415.1 uncultured Magnetovibrio sp.
CGCCCTGGCAGAAGACCCGGACCTTTGGGGAGACCCTGATAAGGCCCAGAAAGTCATGCGCGAACGGACCCATCTCGATACCGGCCTGAAGGCTATCGACGATATGGAGCGCGATCTCGTCGATAGCATCGAGCTTATCGAATTGGGTGAGATGGAGGACGACACCGACGTGGTCGCAGACGCTGAGGCCACCATCGAGGTGTTGTACGGCAAGGCGCAGCAAGCGGAACTTCAGACACTCCTCTCCGGTGAAGCAGATGCCAACGATTGCTACCTGGAGATCAATGCCGGAGCCGGCGGCACGGAGGCCCAAGATTGGGCCGAGATGCTAGGCCGTATGTATGTACGCTGGTGCGAGTCTAAGGGCTACAAGGTAGAATCGCTGGCCGAGAGCGCGGGCGAGGAAGCCGGTATCAAGTCCATGACCGTGAAGGTCGGAGGGCACAACGCCTACGGATGGCTGAAGACGGAGTCGGGGGTGCATCGCCTGGTTCGGATTTCACCCTATGATTCGTCCGCCCGTCGCCACACCAGCTTCGCGTCCGCCTGGGTCTATCCGGTGATCGATGACAACATCGACGTGGAAATTGAGGAAAAAGACGTCCGTGTGGATACCTACCGCGCGTCCGGCGCCGGCGGTCAACACGTCAACAAAACGGACTCCGCAGTCCGTCTGACCCATGAACCCACCGGCATTGTCGTCCAGTGCCAGAACGATAGGTCCCAGCACAAGAACCGTGCGGCGGCGTGGAGTATGTTGAAGGCGCGCCTTTACGAAGCCGAATTGCGGCGCCGCGAGGCTGAAGCCCAGGCCGAGCACGAAGCGAAGACAGATATCGGTTGGGGGCACCAAATTCGTTCCTACGTCCTGCAGCCGTACCAGATGGTGAAAGATCTACGCACGGAAGTGGAGACGTCGAACACGCAAGGCGTTTTAGACGGCGATCTGGACGAATTCATGGCTGCCGCCTTGGCCCAACGGGTCCGCGGCGCGAACCCCGCCGACGGATAGTTCACTCAGTTCGTCTTGTCAAAGTCTTGTGATGCGGTGCAAATTTTTGTTGAATTCCTTGAGAAATGTTCGCGCGAAATTTGAAATTCGACGGTGCACCGACGGCATTACCGAAGTCTCCAGATGCATGGCCGGTGCGAAAGGCCGAAAGACCACCCGCGTTTCACGAGCGCCTCCCTGCGACATGGCGCAGTCGTACATGAAGTATGACATCGTTGGCGCGCGTAGCCCCGATGATTTGGTCGGGTCCATCGTTGTGTCTAACCGGGGTGCGCTCGTCGCGCAAATGGGCGCCGATGACAATTGATTCGCATGCGACCAGCCTCGACAATGCGACCCTGTGTTCTAGAACGGGAGGATGTTAATGTTGGATGGTGTTTTGGTGGTGACGGGTGGGGCTAGCGGGATCGGCTTGGCCTGCGCGAAGGCAATGGTGGCGGCACACGATCAGGTCGCCCTGATTGACGTAAACGAAGACGGATTGGCGGCTGCGGCCGCGCAGATTGACGAAGCCGGGGGGGCGGCGTCGACCTTCGTTGGTGATGTCGCCGATGCGGGTGCCATGGTGGCGTTGGCCACACGCATCGAGAGCGAAGTCGGGCCGGTGCGAACCCTGGTTACCTCTGCCGGCATTCTCCAGAACGCGGCGATGGTTCTCGACATGGACTTGGACGAATACGCGCGGGTCTGGGACGTAAACTATCATGGCACGGTATACACCGTTCGGGCGTTTGCTCCTGCCATGACGGAGCGCGCGCTAGGAGCGATAATTACTATCGGGTCGATCAATAGCTATGGGGCCTTGCCGTTGCCGGCCTATTGTCCGGGCAAGACGGCGATCCTACGTCTGACCCAAATCTTGGCGGTGGAATTGGGTCGGTTCGGCATTCGGGTCAACGGTGTCGCGCCGGGCTATGTGCTGACGCCGGCCTTAAAGGCGCGCATCGAGTCCGGCGATCGAAATGCCGATATGATTCGCGGCGCCGGCGCCGTCGACATGTTTTTGTATCCTGAAAATATTGCCGATGTGGCGGCGTTCCTGTGTTCCGACAAGGCGGCGGCGGTCAGCGGCACCATGATGCCCGTTGATGCGGGCTGGGAGGCGGCGACGTTTTATCGAAATTATGCTGGCGGAGTCCCCTGGGAGACCGATACATCATGATTGGCGGTGGTATTCTGGCGCTTTGGAACGATTGCAAAGCCAGCCATGAAGACGCCTATGAAGCCTGGTACCAGGGAGAGCATTTGGCCGAGCGCCTTGCCGTTCCGGGTTTTCGGCGCGGACGGCGCATGCAGAGCCTAGCAGATGGCCCCGGCTATTTCACTTACTATGAAACTGTCGGGCCCGACGTCTTGTTCTCGCTGGTTTATCGTCAGCTGTTGGATCATCCAAGCCCTGAGACCGAACGGATCATGCGTGAAACCTTCCGCAATATGAGTCGCACCGTCTGCCGCGTGGCACGGCGCGATGGGGCCGTTTACGGCGGCTACGCCGTCACCGTGAAATTGGTTGACCAGGAAGTCGACGGTCCGGTTTGGCTTTTCGTGGATGGCCTGGCCGATCGGTCGGACGTTGCCCGAACTGAAATCTGGACGGCGGTGGAACCGCCCAAAGGTGCGATTAGTCGGGAGGAAACCTTAAGGGGGGGGGAGGACACGATTGCAACATGCCTGTTGGTCGAGACCTTGCGCGAGAGGCCGGCGCTGGACATTGTCGATCAGGCGCGAGAGCAGTTGGCTACCGCTTCCAGCGCGATTGGCATCTATCGTTTGCTGTGTGATCTGCAATCCGATGGCTGATCAACTGGTAAAGAAAATGACGCCCCCTTTATACCTGCATAGGGGAGCCAAATTTGTGGGTATCCGGGGGTCTCTAGGGGAGAGATCTTAGCGGGCCTCGTCGATGGCCTTGAGGGGATAGTGATAGTTGTCGACAGCCTTCGTCATGAACCTAGTAAAAGCGTAGCTTCTCAGCTGGTGGGCCTAGCGATGGCTCTTTCCGAGAGTTTAGTGGAGAAATAGGTGGGGTGTTTATTTTGGAAAAACCTGGTTCTGATCCCTTTCATGATGTTCTGCGTCGGCCAGTGGGACCGTTTTGTGGTGTCGCCATCGAATATTAAAAAGAATATTGAATGTTCCCTAACGTTTAAAATGTCTACAAATGATATGTATTGATGAAATTATTTTATAATAAACAAATTCCCAACAAAGCCATCAAATGCCTGAAGCAAGGCATTGACGGCTTCATCACCTTCTTCAACAATCCTCCCATTACGCAATCGGGGAGAGCGAATCATGACCCAACGGGCCGTAACCGACACGGAAGCCGCGATCGCTGAGCGGGCTCGCAATGTTCTGCCCGCCGGCGGGTTTGGAAATGTCACCTTTGACATTGTCATCCGCGAGGGTCGGGGCGGCCGAGCCTGGGATGAGAGCGGCAACGAGTACCTGGATTTCCTGCTGGGGTCCGGCCCCATGCTGGTCGGCCATGCGCATCCGGATGTGACCGCCGCGGTTCAGGAGCAGGTGTCCAAGGGTTCGACCTTCTTCGTTAACAACGAAGCGGGCATCCAGCTTGCTGAAGCCATCGTTGATGCTATGGCCTGTGCGGAAAAGGTGCGCTTCCTGTCATCGGGCTCGGAGGCCACGTTTTATGCTATGCGGGTCGCCCGAGCCCACCGCCAGCGCGGCAAGATCATGAAGTTCGAAGGCGGTTTCCACGGCATGAACGATTATGCGCTAATGAGCATGGCTCCAGTACGGCCTGGCAATTTCCCGCAGGCGACCGCCGATACGGCCGGCATTCCCGAGTCGGTCAGCGACGAGATTCTGATCGCACCCTTCAACGATGCCGCCACGGCCGTCTCGCTGATTTACGAACATCAGGACGAACTAGCGGGGGTCATCGTTGAACCGCTGCAACGCATGATTCCGCCGGAGCCGGGTTTCTTGGAGGCGCTTCGTGAGGTAACGCAGGAACTTGGCATGGTGTTGATTTTTGACGAGGTCGTGACCGGATTTCGCTTTTCTTACGGCGGTGCACAGGAACTCTATGGGGTGACGCCAGACTTGTGCGCCCTGGGGAAGGTGATCGGTGGTGGTTACCCGCTGTCCGCCGTGGCGGGCCGTGAGGCGTTTATGAAGTATTTCGACGCCGGTGAGGTCGGTGCGGAAAACGCGGTGAAACAGATCGGCACCCTGAGCGGTAATCCGGTCGCTGCCGCGGCTGGGTTGGCGACCCTCGAAATCCTAAAAAAGCCCGGCACGTTCGAGCACCTGTTCGCGACCGGACAAAGGTTCATGGACGGCCTAACGTCGTTGATCGCGAAACATAGCGTGAAAGGTCAGGTTCGGGGTGTGCCGCCCATGTTCGACATCTTGTTCACGGACGTGGACGTCAAGGACTACCGCGGCGCGGCGCAGAGCAATGGAGCCAAGCTGAAGGTTTTTAATGAACAGGTGCTGGCGGGGGGGCTATTGAAGGGAGACAACAAATTCTACGTGTCGACTGCTCACACCGTCGATGACATTGACGAAGCCTTGGTCATTTGTGACAGCGCCCTGGCCGCCGTGGCGAAGGCGTAATCCGTGATGGCGATTACTCCAGCAAAAGCTTCTTGAAGATAACGGTATTGATCCAGCCTAGCGCGATTACGTTTTTGAGAATCTGTACCAGATCGAAAATCAATGGTTCGGAACCTATTTCCCCGACGAAGCCTCGGCGTTCCTGATTGTCAAGATGGAGGATCGTCCCTTCTATGAATTTGGCGTTCTTCTCGGCGATGAGGCCTTCGAACCCACAGTCGACCACGATGGAAATCGTGGCGCGAAGGAATGTCGCCTGGCAGGTCCTCGGTCTTCAGAGTCGGTTTGATTTGCGGGAACTCCATCGTCACCAGCGCGCTCAGTTCCTCGACCGTCGCTCTCCGCTTTAGTGCTACAGATGTTCGGTCTCCTGACAAGTGAATGATCTGTGGATCAGTTACTTTCGTAGGGTCGGAAATAGGCTTCTGACATACCGGCGGCGATCCGGGCCTGCGCATTGAAGGGAGGTTTGATGGAGCCGGCGAACAGCTTCGCCACCAAGTCGTGGAACGTGGCTACGGGATCCAGGCCACGGTTTGTCGCAACATGTTCGAACCAACGCACGCCTGCGGCCACATGGGGCATCTCCTCCCGTCCGATTTTTTCCAGAATAGCCGCCGTCACGGCGTTGCCATTGGCTTCCAGGCGGGCGACTGCCGTGGGTAATGTATCAAGGCCGCGTGCCTCGAGGACCATGGGCACCAGG
>CAZNWX010000165.1:0-5283 GCA_964576415.1 uncultured Magnetovibrio sp.
GGTCGGTACCGATCTCACAACGCCCGACCTGCTCCGCATTGCCGAGCATCCGAGGTTCGTAGTCCTGAAGGAATCGACGACCCGCGTCGGTCAAGTGGCTCAGATGTGTGCGGCGAAACCGGATATGACCCTGATGTGCTGTTGCTCGCCGAACTTAGGCCTAGTTGTCCCGATGATGAG
Source organism: uncultured Magnetovibrio sp. (assembly GCA_964576415.1). Taxonomy (GTDB): domain Bacteria; phylum Pseudomonadota; class Alphaproteobacteria; order Rhodospirillales; family Casp-alpha2; genus UBA3470. The sequence goes on from CAZNWX010000165.1 coordinate 181, forward strand.
CCTGGGTGGACATGGCACAGCCAACATGACCGGCAATATCATTCCACGCGAAATGGCAGTCATTTCGACGCCCTGGAAGACCGGCGATGACGCCTTCGCCTGCCGCGAGACCTGGCTGACGAACCTGCCCATGCTGCACTTCGCCTATTCAGCTATCAATCCAGTCGCCATCAAATCCCTGATGCGCGCCGTTGGACTGCCGGCTGGGCCCATGCGTATGCCCCTGACCTCACTTGAAGGCGCAGCATTGCAAAGAGGCATCAAAATCTGCGGCGACTTGGGTCTTGATGAAATCTATGGATACAAGCTCGGCAGCGCCCACGTGGTGGCTGCGTAATAAACGGCAATCTGATGCCTAAAAGAGTATTAATTACCGGTGCTGCGAGCGGCACCCCTTATTGATGTGGCCACGTCGTTCCCGAGCGTTACCGTTCATCTGCGCCTCGACGCGGCACCATACCCGTATACCGCCTGCACACATGCGACGTCAGCAAGGTCCAGACGGCCGCATGATTACTTGTTCCAAAAATTAGCGTCTCAGGGTTTTTTCGGTGTCTTGTATTCGACTTCTTTATGCCAGGGCTTCCATTCAGTTTCGTAACCGACAAATCCCTTCTCACTGGGCTCCTTCTGGCGGGTCGTCACATACTTGGTCACGCCTTCCGGCACTTTGGGTCTGGTTTTCGGAGCTTCGCTCATAACGCACCTCTCTTTATGCAGTAAAGTTTAGGATATTCGTTGGGGGATGATCAAATAGGTACCATGCGCCCGAGGTCGATATTCGGTGTTGCGCCGACGGCGCCGCCAGCCTCGAGTTCTTCGTCTGTGGCGTCGCGGATACCAAGCACCTCAAGCTTGAAGATGACGTGCCGGCCAGACAGCGGATTATTGCCGTCAACGGTCAGCGTTTTGTCGTCTATGCGGGTAACAATGAAGTTCCGTGCTTCGCCCTTTTCATTCTCCATGGTGATAGTCGTGCCGATCCCATGGTAGGCCTCGGGGACGTTTTCGATGGCGTCCGTGAACACCAATCCCTCGTCCCGCGGGCCATAGAGCTGGTTGCAGTCGATGGGCACCTCGATAACTTCGCCGGTGGTCCTTCCATCGAGTTCGTCGGTCACGGCCGGGGCCAGGATGTCGTTGGCGCCGTGGATATAGCCGACGGGGAACTCAACCCCGACCAAGGTTTCGCCGGACTTCTGGTCGATCACCTTGTAGGTGAGTTCCACATACTTTCCGTCTTCGATGGTATCGCTCATATCCAACCCACCACTCAGAAGATCGTTGCGCCGAATATCCTGATCTCGCCATCCTCGTAGCCGAGGACCAGCCGACCCAGCCATTCGCCCTCTTTCTTGGTGCTTCGGGTTCGGTACAGAATGGTCACGTGTTCGCCACGGCGAATGGTGCCCAGGAATTCCACCGATTCGGACAGGTTCCGAGTCAACTCCGAATTGGCGAACTGCTTGCCCATTTCCACTTCGTTGAGCCCCTTCATGAGGCTGTAGGAGAAGTGCCGGATGAATTCCCCGTACTGGCCGTCGTTGGAGGCCTTTATGAGATGGCTCCACAATGGATTGGCTATGACGAGAATCTCATCGTCGGTTTTTTCAATGATGTTCATCAGCAGTTTTCTTTTAGCGGTTCGGGCGCTCTTTGCTGGGGTCAACAAAAAAGATCAACATGCATCCATGTTGATCTTTTTTTGAAGAACAAAACCGTTTCTTTAAACTAATTCCAGTTCCGCCTCGGCGCTACCAGTACTCGCTGATGAGTTGGCAGCCTTCTCCTCTTCCCCGCTGACGAGGTGATAACAGGGTGCCTTCTCCATGGTATATTCGCCGGTTTCTGGATCACGGCGCGACACAGTAAGGACGTGCCAATTCTCATCATCCACTTTCATGGCATCACCTCGGTAGTAGTATCCTGGCCAGCGCGTTTCTTTGCGGAACAAGGTATGCTGTGTCACACACTCCGAAGTTCTATGACGGTGCTTCAACTCCCAGCAGCGCAACAATTCGTGAAAGTCGGACGCAGCTATTTTATCCAAGTCTTCTTCCAGTAGTTTAAGTTTCTTCAGACAGATGTTCAGTAACTTCTCGTTGGTCATGTAATTGACCGTAGCGCCACCGCAGTATTCGTCCATGAGCTTCTGCAACCGATCTAGACCTTGACGTGGGTTGATGTAATGCGGGTTGACGTCACCGGCTACAATCTCATTGCGATACATTTTGTAATGCTCGAGAGGTTTGTAGATCTCGTCCTTGAACTTGTTGATCTGTTCGTTGGAGACGACGATCCCCTCGCCCTTGCCGTCATCGATGTACTTGTTCGCCGCCTTCGCCGCCAGACGTCCTTCCGTGAAGGAGCCCGACGAAAACGCGTGCGGGGTGCCGCCGACGGCGTCACCGGCGCCGAACAGCCCTTCGATGGTCATCATGCGGTTGTAGCCCCAGAAGTATTCCGGCGGGGAGACGTCCTCGGGGCCTGAGCACCATGCTCCTGAGCCGGTTGCGTGGCTGCCCATAACATATGGCTCGGAAGTTGTTAGTTCCGGATTTTCAAGCTTCGGATCGACGTCTGTCGACGCCCACAACACGGCCTGGCCGACAGTCATGCCAAGGAAGTTGTGCCAACCGATTTCTTCCAGGTGCGGATCCTGAAAGGCCTCCATGGTCACCATATGGATAGGACCGCGTCCAGCATTAATCTCAGAGATCAACGCGTGGTTTCGTAAGCACGTCGGAATTGGCCGGTGGCTGAGGTGCGAGGCCTCGGGATCCAGGTATTCTTTGCCGACCATCTTCTGTAGTTCGGGGAACCATTTCGACTCATATTCCTCACCGAGACCGTTTTGTGTATAGGTCTTGAGATGCAGGAAGTATGCACCCACCGGGCCATAACCGTCCTTGAAACGAGCCAGGACAATCCGGTTTTCCATCTGCGTCATCTTCGCGCCGGCGTTGATCATCAGACCGTAGGCGGATCCGGAAGACCAAGGGGCATACCAGACACGACCCGCGCCTTCACCCGTGGACATGGGCTTGAAGATGTTGGACGCGCCACCGGCGCCACAGACTACCGTCTTCGACTTGAAAACGTGGAAGTCGCCGGTGCGGACATTGAAGCCGACGGCGCCGGCGATCCGGTTTTCCTTGGCTTCATCCATCAAGAGGTGAGTGACGCAAATGCGGTTGAACACCTTGTCGGCGGACTTCTTCGCGGCCTCGGCGACGATGGGCTTGTAGCTCTCGCCGTGGATCATGATCTGCCAACGGCCCTCACGAAGGTAGGTGCCCTTTTCCTTATCCCGCATGATCGGGAGGCCCCATTCCTCGAATTGGTGCACAGTAGAATCTACGTGGCGAGCCATATCGAACAAAAGATCTTCGCGCACCATGCCCATAAGGTCGATCCGCGCGTACTGGACATGATCTTCCGGATTATTCTCGCCAAAGCGTGTACCCATATAACAATTGATCGCATACAGGCCCTGGGCGACGGCGCCTGAGCGGTCGATATTCGCCTTCTCGGCAATGACAATTTTCTTGTCCTGGCCCCAGAATCGGGCTTCGAAAGCCGCGCCTGTGCCACCGAGGCCTGCACCGGCGACTAGAATATCGATATTGTCTTCGATAATTGTTTTGTAAGCCATCAGTAGTACACACCCTGCTTCATGGTTAGGCCGTTCGACTCTAAGGTATGCAATCCACCGTCGTCGAAACGGAGATACTTAGGTTCGTTATAGAGAAGTTGACCGTCACGCATTTCCTCAGTGGGGCCTTCCACATCCCTGAGTTGTGGTTGACCCGAGCCCCAGGGCTTGGTGGTGATCGGCGCGATCAGGTTCATATCCTTTTCGCCGTTGCGGAACTTGACCCGCCAGGCGATGACGCCCTTTTCCTCGTCGCGGTCAACGCGGACACTGTGACCCAAGGGCGCGAAGTCAGCATAACCGCGGACATCGATGGCGTTCTGCGGGCAGGCCTTAACGCAGGAATAACATTCCCAGCACATACTGGGTTCGATGTTGTAGGCACGCCGATAGGTCTTATCAATGTGCATGATGTCAGACGGGCAGATATCCACGCAGTGGCCGCACCCGTCGCACCGTGTCATGTAAACGAAAGTAGGCATCTTAAAATTCTCTCCTGTTTAGGAAGATCCTGAGGTCCGGGTGAGGTTCAATAGTGCTGCGGCCGCTCGCGCTTGATGCCGAGGCCCATGTACGCCGGTTTTTCACCCATATATTCCTTGATGTCGGGGAACTTCTTCTGCAGTTCGGGATCAGACAGGTCCCCGATTTCAGGCAGGTTATCGCGCGATCCATCCGCCTTTGAGACCCATTTTTGATATGCTGCGGCAGGCTTGAAAAACATGTGGGCGAACTTCGACCAGATAACGCCGCCGAACAAGACTAACGAAGAAATGATAAACAATGCCAGGAAAAGCACAGCCGCGCCGCTACCAGTCGACTGCAAGGCAGACCAGATCAATCCAGAGGCACAGGTGGCCAGCAAAGAGAGAATAAACAGATCGGCCTTAACGACCCGGTTCCAGGGATTGCCCTCCGCTGACACATCAACGCGGATGAAGAACCAAAACCAGCCGCCGCCGACGCAAACCATCAGCGCGCCAATGTGCCAAAGCATGGGCCAAAGCACCGGCGTCGGTACATCGACTGTCGGATATTTAAAAACCATCACCGCCGAAGCCACCACAAAGAATACAAACCCGTACATGCCAAGTAGGTGGGCGATGCGCCGGTTTGGGTTGCAGAACTCGGAGGACGTCAACACATCCTCTGCCACGGTCTTGATGGCGATCCCCATCTTTTCGCCGCTACTGACATCACGCTTACGTGCCGCCTCGGACTTTTTAGTCTTAGCATAGAAAAACGCGGCGCTACGCTTGTGGATTACGTCAAATAGTGTTCCGCCAATCACCATCAAGACCATGATGATCACGAAGGCCTGCATGACGTCGGGTGAGACGGTTGCAGATAGCGTCGAAAAGGGATTCGTAGAAAACATTTAGCGCTCCCGCTTTAGTCAAACTTCACTTCACTTCACTCCGCTCCGCTTTTCGGCGGGGCGACCTCCG
>CAZNWX010000166.1:0-5242 GCA_964576415.1 uncultured Magnetovibrio sp.
ATCGCCCAATGGAAGGGTTCCAGCAGTTCGCAATGGATGATGTGGGTATTAACCTGTTCGATCTTCATGGGTATCAGTCCTTGTCTTTCGGCATTCGGATAACGGCAATCAAAGGTATCGCGGTAAGCGCCAGGAAGGAAAACAGATAAAAGGCGCTGAGATACCCGTTCATCAAACTCTGGCGCGCCATTTCGTTCGAAAAGGCGCCAATGCCGGCGGGGCTATCCAATGACCACGCACCCATGAGGAACGGCACATCCATGATCTTGTTGTAGGGGTTGACTGCCTCGGCCAAGCCGGCATAGCTGACCCTCGCCTCGCGCAGCGCCACCGTGATGCAAATGGAGATGAAAATCGACGAGCCGATGTTGCGGATTAGATGCAGGATCGCAGTCGCATCCGGCACATAGTTGGGTGTCAGGGTTGAGAACGCCAAGACGTTCAGCGGCACCCAGATCAGGCAGACCCCAAGTCCCTGGACATAGCTAGTCCAGGCCACATCGAAGCTGGTCAAATTGATGGAGAAGCTGGCGATTATGAAGCCGGAAAAAGCCTGCAGGGAGAAACCAAGAAGCACGGGAATACGCGGGTTTAGATTAGTTGCGAACGCCATAATCAAGAAACCCGTCAAGGTTCCCGCGCCCCGCGTCGCCAATAGCATGCCGATGACCGACTGGGGAAAGCCGCGAAGTTCCAGCAAGAGCGGCGGGAATAGAACCATGGGAACGAAATTAAGCATGCCGAAGATGAAGATGATGATCATCCCTACCGTGTAGTTCTTGTCCTGGAAGATCTCCGGCCTCAAGAACGGCCGATCGGTGGTGAAGGTGTGGACCAAGAAGAAATACAGGGCCGTCGTTACGATCCCCGCCTCAATTACGATCTCCAAGGATTCGAACCAGCCGGCCCGTTCGCCCCGGTCCAGGATTAACTGGATGCCGGCAATGGCGACCGACAAAGACAGGAAGCCCAGCCAATCGAACCGGACCGAGTTTTCCTTCGATGTATCCTTGATCACCAGCCAAATTGCTAGAATCGCGGCAAACCCAAAAGGCACGATCAAGAAAAACACCCACCGCCAGCCATAGACCTCATTCAGATAACCACCGACGGAGGGCGCGATGATCGGCCCCAGCACCGCCCCCATTCCCCAGATGGCAAGGCCGGCGTGCAGAAGTTTCTTCGGGAACCGTGACATCAGGATCGCCTGCGACATAGGCAACAACGGGGCACCAGAGAGCCCCTGTACGATGCGATAGAATACCAACGCCTCCAGGCTTTCCGCCGTGCCGCAAAGTATAGAGGAGATCGTGAAAATCACAGCCCCGACCAGCATGATTTTTCGCGTTCCAAACCGCCCGCCGATCCACCCAGCGATGGGCGTGGCAACGGCGGAGGCGATGATATTCGCCGTCACTACCCAAGCCACCTGATCCGTAGTCGCAGACAGCGCGCCGCGAATATCGGGCAAAGCCACGTTCACAATCATAATCGCCATGGTGTAGAGGAGCGTAATGAACGTTAGCGTGCACAGCAGGACGAAGCGGGACAAAGTCAGGCGGTCGCCCTCTGGCGAAGCCCGTTCCATGGTGGCGCTGGGGGCGGACATGAGGTGGCCGGTCTACTTGCCTTGGAACCGTTCAGTCAGGGCCAGGGCCTGTTTTACGATGGACGGCAGTTGCGGCTTATGGCCAGTCTCGATAGATACAGTTGCCGTCATGCCGGCACGCAAGGCCAACGGCTGCTGTGGGTCGATGACGCTGAGGCGTATCGGCAGGCGCTGGACAACCTTGACCCAGTTCCCGGACGCGTTCTGCGGCGGCAGCAGCGCGAACTCCGCGCCGGTGGCTGGTGCAATGCTTTCCACTCGAGCCCGCCACGTAGCGTCGGGATAGGCATCGACGATGATCTCGGCTTCCTGGCCGACGCGGATGTGGGTCAATTTGGTTTCCTTCAGATTGGCTTCAATCCAAATGTCATTTTCATCGACTAGGAGCACGATGGGTTCCATGGCCTCGACCACCTCGCCCGGTTCTGACTTAATCCGTGCGACGACAGCGTCAGCGGGCGCAACAATCTGGGTACGCCGGAGGTCTAGTTGCGCCCGTTCCACCTCGGCCGTGGCCCGTTGCACGTCGGGATGAGTGTCCTTAACCGCCGCTGGATCGCCGCCAAGGTCGGTGAGCAGCTTGCGCCGCTGTTCCTGGGCCGAGCGTAGTTCCTGTTCGGCGATTTGCAGCTGGAACGCGGCCTCGTCCAGACGGGCAATGCTAGATACACCCGTGGCCCGAAGTTTCTTCTGGCGTTCGTAGCGGGTCGTCAGGTAAGCGATGCGCTTTTTCGCCAAGGCTATGTCCACCGATGATCGCCGGTACTCGGAATGTAGAGATTTCAAATCCTGGTGGATGGCGGCTAGGTTGGCCTGTGCTGCGCGGATTGCGATCTCATAAGGTTCCGGATCCAATTCGATGATCGGCTGACCCTTTTTGACGCGCTCGTTCTCCTTGACCAAAACGAATTGCACGCGGCCATCGATTTCCGAACTCAGGTTATGCAGGCGCGCCTTCACGTAGGCGTTGTCCGTGTCGATGCTCCCACCGGACGCCAAGTAATACTGGGCAGCCCCGTAAACGGCAAAGACAGGCACGACCAGAAGCAACACGAAGCGTAAGAAACGCCGCTTGCGCTGCGTCGGCGCGGTCTCTGGAGCGTCGTTCGCGCTCATTCCACCGATGCCTTGTCCTGGGCAGCATCATCGGTCAGGTCGGCCTTCATGCGCTGCAGCATGTCGAACATGGTCCTCTGTTCCGCCGTGCTCAGAGGTGATAGGGCGCCGTCCAACATCCGCTTGGCCTCGCGCCGCATGGTCTGCATGGTTGGCCCCTTCGGTTCGGACAAATAGACCCGATTGATCCGTCGGTCGTCCTTATCCGGTTGGCGATAGACCCATTGCTTAGCTTCCAGACGGTCTAGAAGCCGACCCAGCGTGGCGCGTTCAATATCCAGGATTTTCGCCAGATCCGACTGGCTGATACCCTGATGGAAAAATAGATGGTTGAGCACCCACCACTGCGAACGCGTCAGGCCCAGCGGCTTCATGCGTCGGTCTAAGGCGGTCCGCATCAAGCGCGCCACATCGTGGATCAGGAACCCAAAATTTTTTTCGTAGTCCTCTTGCATGGACCGGCACCGCCTAGGATTGAAGCAATTGATGTCTAACCGTTCTTTTAGTATGCTAGACAACATTATGCAAGGCGACAAATATTTGGTGATTACGAAAACGGTCGTCAGGCGGGTGTCGGCGCGTCCGCCCGGAGAAGTTTCTCGTCCTTCAGATCCTGCCAAAAGTCAGCCGGGATCTCCGCCTTGATGTTGACGATGTTCTCGCGAACCCTGACCGGCGTATCGGCACCGGGGATAACCGCACGCACCACCGGGTGTGCCAGCGGAAATTGCAGTGCCGCCGACGCCAAATTCACTCCGTGCCGGGCGCAGACCACCTCCATCCCGCGCACCCGATCGAGGACGTCATCTTCCGGTGCGTTGTAGTTATAGATTCCCGGATTGCCCGATCCCGTAGCCAGGATGCCGGACGCGAAGACCGCGCCAATGACGACATTGACGCCAACGTCGGCGCACATGCCGAACTCTTCATCCAAGGCTGGCTGGTCCAACAACGTGTAAGGCATGGCGACCAAGAAATAATCAACTTCGAAGCGCTCCAGAAACGCCGGAATCATGCCAATGTGATTAACGCCAACCCCAATAGCCTGAATCTCGCCAGTGTCCTTTAAGTCCCGGAGAGCACGATATCCCCCTTCGTTGGAGAGTTGGTCTAGGTACTTGGTCGCAGTCTCCCAATCCCTGTGGTGTTTCAAATCCAGGTCGTGGATCGCCAACGCATCCACGGTATTCAGACCCATCCGGTTGAGGCTATCCTCATAGGACCGCTTCACGCCATCGCCGGTGTAATCGAAGGTCAGGTCGAATTCCAACCCGCCTTGCCAGCGCTCCATCCACTTTGACCTCTTGAATGCGTGCAGATCGGTCGGTCGGCCATAGGTACGGCCCACCTTGGTGGCAATGGTAAACGCGTCACGGGGCCGTTGGCGCAGGAAATAGCCCAGCCGGTGTTCGCTTTTGGTATTGCCGTACCACGGCGCTGTGTCGAAATAGCGGATGCCCTCATTCCAAGCGGCCGCCAATGTGTCCTGCATGCCCGTGTCGTCGGTGGGACCAAACGGATCGCCCAGGAAAACGCAGCCAAGTCCGATTTCGGGCACCTGCCACGTGCTCTGACCCACGGTCTCTCTCTTATCAAGGTCGATAATCGCGCATCCTCCTCAAGCCTGGATGATCCGCAACCATACCGGCTGCGGCACACAATCTAGATGGACCAGCCACCGTCGATGTTCAGAGCTTGGCCTGTTGTGTAGGCGGCATCCTCGCTGGCCAGGTAGACAACCAGGGCGGCGATCTCATCGGACCTTCCAATTCGGCCCATGGGTTGGCGGGCGACGAATTCAGCCCGCGTCCTCTCGTAATCCCCTTGGGCATGGAGGCGATCTTCCAGGGACGGACTTTCAACGGTGCCGGGGCAAATGGCGTTGCAACGAATACCTTCGGTCACATAGTCAGCGGCCACGGACTTGGTCATGCCGAGGACCGCGGCCTTGGAGGCCCCGTAGATGAAGCGGACTGGCACGCCCTTCTGGCTCGATGCCAGGGAGGACATATTGATGATCGACCCGCCACCGGCCGCCAGCATTCCCGGTAGGACGGCCTTCATCATGCGGTACTGCGCCTTGGCGTTGAGGTTGAACGCGAATTCCCATTCCTCATCCGTGCTGTCAAGGATTGACCCGTGATGGACGAAGCCCGTGCAGTTGAACAGGCAATCGACGGTGCCCACCGCGTCGGTAACCCGAGTGATCTCATCCGCGTCCAGCACGTCTAGGCGATGCACCTCAATCGTGTCCGCTACCGCCTCCAGACTTTGCAGCGCCTCTTCGTTGATGTCGGTGGCAATGACGTGCGCCCCTTCCGCTGCCAGTGCTAGCACCGAAGCCCGGCCAATGCCCTGCCCCGCAGCAGTCACCAGCACGCGTTTCCCAGTCAATCGTCCGGCCATAATCCTCTCCTTCGGTCTTGGACCGGCGGCAGATCCACCGGCAGATCGTATTTGCGCGCGCTCACGCCAACAGCCAGCCGCCGTCGACGTCAATGGTCGTCCCCGTAACGA
>CAZNWX010000167.1:0-5232 GCA_964576415.1 uncultured Magnetovibrio sp.
ACCCGGGCCTCACCTTCCGCGTTGGTCAATAAGGCAACGGCAGCGTCCAACGTCTCTGGCGCTTCAAATCTCATTTCTTGCATGGTCTGTTTACATTCCTCGATGAACCGGTCCCATTCCCAATTAGCAGTTTAATCCAATTCAGCTAGCATAAAACCCTTTAGGCCCGGTCCACATTTCAAAATTATTCCGAAATCATTTCGTCATCACGGTTCATCCCCTAATCTGCGATGCGCCTGGACGAGGAAGGATCTCAACTATGCCTAACACCATCGGTTTCATCGGGGTCGGCACCATGGGTTTGCCGATGGTCAAAAATCTGTTGCAAGCGAAATTCCTGGTGACGGTCTTCGATTTGAACACCGCAGCGGCAAAAGACGCTGTCACAGCCGGTGCCACCCCCGCAGCATCCGCTCAAGACGTGGCAACCAACACAGAAATCATAATCACCATGTTGCCCGATACCTCCGACGTTGAAACCGTGCTGTTTGGCGAGAACAGCATCTGCCAAGGGCTCACGGCTGGAAAGCTGTTGATCGACATGAGTTCAGTTTCGCCTGAGGCCACTGTGGAATTCGCTGCGCGCATCAACGCGCTAGGCTGCGAATATCTGGACGCACCCGTGTCCGGTGGTGAGGTCGGCGCCATCTCCGGTAAAATGACAATTATGGTCGGCGGTCCGGAAGCTGCCTTTAATCGGGCCAAGCCGGCCTTCGACGCCATGGGCTCCACGGTAACACTAATCGGCACACGGAACGGCGACGGGCAGGTCTGCAAAGTGGCAAACCAAATTATCGGTGGTGTCATGGTCAACGCTGTCGCCGAAGCGCTCTTGTTCGCCGACAAGGCCGGCGCCGATGCAGCGAAGGTGCGCGAGGCTCTTCTTGGCGGTGCGGTGCGCTCGTTTATCCTAGAAAATCATGGCGGGCGGATGCTGGACCGGAACTTCGATCCCACCTTCCGCGCGAATTTACAGCGCAAGGACTTGAACCTAGCCATCGAAGCTTGTCAAAAGTTGAACATAGTTTTACCTCAAGCGACGGCAGCCTGGGAGACCTACAACGCGACCATTGCGGGCGGCGATGGTGACAATGACGCCATTAGTGTACTGAAGACCCTGGAACGCCTCGCCGGACACGAAATAGGAGAACTGTCGTGAGCGACGACAAACCAACCGTCGGGTTCATCGGTCTCGGCCTCATGGGCCAGGGCGCGACCAAGTGTTTGACCCGGGCAGGCTATACTGTCACAGGCTTCGATATAGATCCGGCGAAAAATGATCTCGCTAACCAGCACGGCGTAACGCCGGCTCAGAATGCACAAGAAGTTGCCATTGCCAGCGACGTGGTTCTGGTCTGCGTAATGACACCTGCCGACCTGGAGTTTGCTATTTTCGCGGACAGCGGGGCGATCCACGGCCTGAAGCGCGACGCCGTCCTGGTCGACCATTCGACGACGCCAGTGGACGTGACCAAGGAAATGGCCGCGCGCCTAAAGCACGCCTGCGGAGTGGGCTGGATCGACGCCCCTGTCTCAGGTGGACCCGAAGGGGCGGAAGCCGGTGAATTAGCGATCATGGCCGGCGGCGCGTACGCCGACGTGGCAAAGGCACAATGCGTCCTGGAAACGTTGGCTTCCAAGTTCACGGTGTTCGGCGACGTGGGTGCGGGGCAGGTTGCGAAAATGGTCAACCAAGTCCTGGTCCTGAACAACTACGCAATCATCGCGGAAGCCCTAGCACTGGCCGAAGCAGGCGGTATTGACGCGGCGAAGCTCCCGGAAGCCCTCGCATCCGGCCACGCAGGATCAAACCTACTCCCGCTATTGTTCCCACGCATGATCGAACGCGATTTCGAGCCGCGTGGTCGAGCCCGGCAGATCCTCAAGGATTACGACACACTGCATGACCTGGCAAAAACCTTGAAGACGCCGACGCCCATGTCGGCCCAGGCGACCAGCCTATTTCGCATGCTGATCGCCAAGGGCGGCGGTGAGTTAGATGGCACGGCGGTGCTAAAGTTGTTCGAACAGGGCGGTATAGACGGACAGCATGGATAACGATCTCCCAATCATCGATGCGCACCAGCACTTTTGGGACCTGACCCTGGGCCGGCATCCCTGGCTATGCGGTGATGAACAAATTCCTTTCCGTTATGGGGAGTATTCAGCGCTGAAGGAACGGAACTACCTGCCCGCCGACTACCTCCGGGACACTGAAGGCTTCAACGTGGTGAAGTCCATTTACATGGAAGCTGAGTGGGACCCGGCAGATCCCCTCGGCGAAACGGCCTGGGTCATGGATCTGCATGAGCGCACCGGCTTCCCGCACGCCGTCATCGGCCAGGCCTGGTTCATGGCCGACGACATCGAAGCGGTGCTCGCCGGGCAAGCCGCCTGCCCATTGATGCGAAGCATCCGCCAGAAGCCAGTCGCCGCGCCTTCGCATGATGCCTTTCAGCCGGGCATACCCGGCTCGCTTGCCGATCCGACATTTCGTGCCGGTTACGCGCATTTGGCGACGCATGGCCTGCATTTCGACCTGCAAACCCCTTGGTGGCATCTGGACGAAGCGGCGGACCTGGCCCGGGATATTCCCGATACCACGATCATCCTCAACCACACGGGCCTGCCCGCGGACCGGTCGCCCGACGGCCTGGTCGCATGGCGGACGCATATGGAAAGGTTCGCAGCCGTTCCCAACACGGCCGTCAAGATTTCGGGAATTTGCGTGCCGGAAGAAACCTGGACGGCGGAACTAAACCGCGAGGTTGTACTCCGTACGATTGAGCTGTTTGGCATCGAGCGCACCATGTTCGCATCCAACTTTCCCGTCGACAAACTAGTCGCTGAGTTCGACGCCATCTACTCCGGGTTCATGAACATCGTCGCGGATGTTAGCGATGACGATCGGCTCAAGCTGTTTCATGACAATGCGGTGAGGTATTACCGCCCCGTCTGACGGGCAAGGAGATAATGGCTCCATGACCAGAGGAGCGATCAACTAGCCGATGATGAACGGCTTTGTCTAGTTCTTGAAATCTTTAAGCCGCCGGTGCTGCCAAAGGTGTAGGGCGGTCTTTCTCTCCCGACACTGGAACCGTGGACATGGGCGTGATACGTCGCATCGCTTATAGAACCTCAAGCACCCCGTTCAAGTCGCTCGCTTGATAATCTGCGCCGAATTTCGGATTGAGGACAAGGTCACCCGACCGGTTCGACCAAAAGCAGCGCATGCCGAAAGCCCGTGCGCCCAGCACATCGCCGGATGCTCCAGCCACGTGAAGAATTTCGGTCGTGGCCACACCAAGAACACGCCTCGGCAGGTCATAGACATCGGGATGCGGCTTATAGGCGCCGGCCGTTTCTGCCGACAACACGTGATCAAACCCACCTTCGAAGACACCCGCGACGGCATTCAACATGTCCTGGTCGCCGTTCGACAGGATGGCCGTGGCATAACCCTTGGCCTTCACCGAATGAATCAGGTCGACCGCCTCCGGCCACGGCGTCATCCGATCCCAGGCCAGGACTAGGCGCGTGCGTTCGGCCACATCCAAATCCAAGCCTTTGCGCGCAAGCAAATAGTCGAGGCCCATGCGAGTGCAGGTACGGAACGGAGTGTGACCGAGGTTCATCGAATTGCTCGCCGCGGCGCAGGTCATCTGCGCCGCCCGCCAGCCCGCCACAAAGTCCCCTGCGGCCGCCGCATCCATGTCAAGGGCGTTAGCGACAACAGGCGTCAAGCTGCCTTGTATATCCAATAGCGCCATGTAGACGTCAAAGGTGACGAGTTTAGTCGCCATGGCGGATCAGGCCCCGCCGGCGTAGCAACCGCCGGTGATCTCATCCAGCAAAGAAGGTGCGCTCGGCATCCAGCCCAGGTCTTCGCGGGCTCGTTTCGCGAACACTCGACTGTTCGAGCCCATTGTGTGGTGTGCCGGGCCCTCGCCCCATTCGGCCGAAGCTTCTTCAATGGACATGGACTGGGGCAGACCGTCGACACCCATCATGACGTTGATGGCGGCACAGACCTCACGCATCGCGTTGGCGCCGTTCTCAGCAAAATAAAAACTCCCAGGCGGTGCCTTCTCCATCGCCAAGAGATATAGCGCGGCTAGGTCCTGGATATGCACGTTGGACCAAATATTACCGCCCGATCCGATGTGCTTGGCAACGCCAAACTTCCTGGCGACGTCCAACAGCCAGGGCACTTGCATGCTGTCTTTGTTCACGCCCAGTCCCTCGCCATAGATCAGGCAGGGGCACAGGATCACCGTGTGTATACCACGGCGGGCAGCCTCAATGATTTCGTCGTTGATGCGCACCCGTTCTACCCGGCCCGGCGAGGGAGTGAAGGGTGTGTCTTCGTCATAGACGCCGTCGCGTTCCTCACCCTCGTCGGGATAGCCGACGATTGAGGTGCCCGACGTGTGCACAAACAACTTGTCGGTACCTTCCATGGCGCCCAGCATAGCCTCTACGGCGCCACGGTGGTCGGAACTGGCGCAATTGATCACGGCCTCGGCGCGCGTCGCGGCACGGGCCAAAACATCAGGATCATCAAGTGAGCCCATAATTGGCTTAATCCCCTCTGCGATAGCCTGGTTGGCGCGCTCGTCGGAACGCACCAGTCCCACGACCTCGTGCCCCGCATCCCTCATCGTTGCGGCTATCGATCCGCCAATGTAGCCGGTCGCACCGGTAATGAAGATTTTCATGGCCGGCCTTCCACCTCAGGCATGGGAACGCTCAGCTTCCCCGACCATTCACGGAGCTGGGTCAGGATCCCCTCGGCCACGGGCACGCCGTCGGCCACGTACTGACGCTTGCGCGCGAGCGCACTGTGACCCGGTAAACGTACCGGATTAGCGGCGTCGCGGGGCGTCGACGTCTGGCAGAGATCTATCAGGTGGGCAGCCTGCCGACGGAACTCATTGACGCCACAGAAGCATTCCGGATCCGTCACCCGGACCTGCACGGACGCCCCCCAGTTGGTGGGATTGTCGATCCGTCCTAGCCCTGACAAGCCCTGGGTGAAGGTTTCGAGGATCAACGCCAAGGAAAACCCCTTATAGCCGTGATCAATGCCGCCCGTCGGCAGGATCGTACCCGGATTGTCTCCGACTAGGACCCCAGGGTCGTTGGAGGCTGTGCCTTCCGCGTCCTGCAGCCATGCGCCGGGCAGCTTGTCGCCGCGCTCCCGATAAAGCGCCGCCGTTCCCATGGGGGTGG
>CAZNWX010000168.1:0-5218 GCA_964576415.1 uncultured Magnetovibrio sp.
CGGACTGGTAATGTACCGGCGAGGCGGGGCAGGCTAGGTTGTAGATTTGGTCGACCTCCACATAGAGCGGGAAGGTGACGTCGTGGCGCATAAGTTCGAAATGCGGGTCGTTTAGGAGATGTGCGATGTTGTCCTTGGTGCCTGTGAAGAAATTGTCCAGGCACAGTACATCATGGCCCTCCGCGACCAGGCGGGTACAGAGATGCCGGCCTATGAAACCGGCGCCGCCCGTGACAAGGATGCGTGTTCGCTGATGCATGGGATGGGTTTAGCATCCCGATTCCAGCCGGGCAAATTGAAAGGAGCGGAGCGCTGGAGCCAGGATCTGAGGGGATCGCCGCATCGAACGGAACTGATCCACCGGAACTACCCATCGCCATGGCATTAAATTCCTCACACCCGGTAATTGTCGCCGACGGCCTCGGCAAACGTTTCGGCGACGTGATTGCCGTGGACAGCATGAGCTTCCAAGTTCGTCCGGGTGAGACCGTGGCGCTGTTGGGTGGCAACGGGGCCGGCAAGACGACCACCATGGCCATGCTGTTGGGATTGTTGATTCCGTCCGCGGGTCAGGTCCGCATCTTTGGTGCCGACATGGTCCACGATCGCTACAAAGTGTTGGCCCGCATGAACTTCTCTTCGCCTTACGTGGACCTGCCGCGGCGGTTGACGCCGCGCGAGAACTTGACTGTATACGGTCACCTCTATGGTGTCCGGGGCGTAGCCGCGCGGGTCGAAACCCTGGTCCGGGATATGGAAATGGGGGCCTTCGTGGACCGGCCCATGGGCACCTTGTCAGCAGGTCAGGATACGCGCGTCGCCTTGGCCAAGGCTTTGATGAATTCGCCAGAGGTATTGTTGTTGGATGAGCCGACGGCGTCCCTCGACCCGGAGACAGGCGATCGCATGCGCGGCTATCTAGAAGGCTACCGGGCCGAGACCCGGGCCGCCATTCTGCTCGCATCCCACAACATGGCTGAGGTCGAACGCATATGCGATCGGGTGTTGATGATGCGCGACGGGAAGATCGTCGAATCCGGATCACCGTCGGCGCTCATCGGCAAGTACGGCCGGGAAAATTTGGAGGAGGTGTTCCTGCATATTGCCCGCGACGGGGAGGTGATGGGCGTATGATGGGAACGCCCGTCCTTCGACGCATCGGGGCCATGATCCTGCGGCACGTCTATGTCTTGCGCCGTTCCTGGCCACGCCTCCTGGAATTGGCCTATTGGCCGACTATGCAGCTGGTCCTCTGGGGTTTCGTGACCAAGTTTTTCATGGGCCATTCATCCTGGGTGGCCGATGCGGCGGGCGTTCTGATTGGCGCCGTGCTGCTATGGGATATCCTGTTCCGATCCAACTTGGGCGTTGCGTTGTCATTCATCGAGGAAATGTGGTCGCGGAACCTGGGGCAGCTTTTCGTCTCGCCCTTGCGGCCTATGGAGCTGATCGGCGCACTGACATTCATGAGTTTTCTGCGCACCCTAATCGCGGCGACGCCGGCGGCCTTTCTAGCCTTGCCGTTGTTTGACGTCTGGGTGTTTTCGCTGGGTTTTCCGCTGGCGGCCTTCTTCTTCAACCTGCTGGTCATGGGGTGTTGTGTAGGGCTGGCTGTTTCGGCATTGGTTTTGCGGTTCGGATTGGCTGCGGAGAGCCTGTGTTGGTTGGGGATCTTCTTGGTGGCACCCATCAGCTGTATTTACTATCCGCTCGGGACCTTGCCCGGCTGGCTTCAGATGATCGCTAACGCACTTCCAGCCGCGCCCGTTTTCGAAGGTATGCGCGCGGTTCTGTTCTACGGCGTCTTTCGCTGGGATCTGTTCTGGCAGGCCGCCGGGTTGAACGCCCTCTATCTGACCTTGGCCAGCGCGCTGTTTTTGAAAATGTTCCAGATCGCCCGGGAACGCGGGCTGCTCTTGCAACAGGGCGAGTAGGCTCAGTCCTTGTCGCTGACGTTGGCCTCGGCGAAGGTGGCCATGCCGTTGTGGCAGGCGGCCGCGGCCTTGACGATATTAACGGCCAGCGTCGCGCCCGACGCCTCGCCAAGCCGCATATTCAGGTTCAGCAGCGGCGACATAGCCAAATTCTTCAGGAGAAGGCGATGACCCGGCTCGGCCGAGACATGCGCCGTGAGGCAATGGTCGAGAGCATCCGCTGACGCGGACTTCAGCGCTCCGGCTGCGGCCCCTGCCATAAATCCGTCCAGCAGCACGGGCACCCGGTTCAGCCGCGCCGCGATGATCGCGCCCGCCATGGCCGCTAACTCGCGCCCGCCCAGGCACTGCAGGGCCTTCATGCCGTCGATCAAATGCGGCGCGTGGTGGCGGACGGCGTCGTCGACCACCTTCATCTTGGTCTCAAACGCGTGCTCGGTGACTCCCGTACCGGGTCCAGTCCAGTCCTTAGCGTCGCCGCCGTAGAGCCCCATGCAAAGGGCCGCGGCGCTGGTGGTGTTGCCGATCCCCATTTCACCGACACACAGGAGATCGGCATCCTCGGGCACGGCGGCCATGCCACGGCCGAAGGCGTCTAGGAATTCCGCCTCGTCCATGGCGGGCTGCATGGTGAAGTCGGCGGTGGGGGTATCAAGATCCAGGGCGATGACCTGCAATTCGGCGCCGGCCTGGGCGCAAAGCTGGTTCACCGCGGCGCCGCCGGCCTCGAAGTTGCCGACCATTTGGGCGGTGACTTCGGCCGGATAAGCCGAAACCCCCCGCGCGACCACGCCATGGTTTCCGGCGAACACGCGCACCGCGACCTTATCGGTTGCCGGCGGATGGCGGCCTTGCCAGGTGGCAAGCCATAGGGCGATCTCCTCCAAGCGGCCCAGCGACCCCGGCGGCTTGGTGAGCTGGGGCTCACGTTCCTTGGCGGCGTCGGCAGCGGTATCGTCCCGGCTCGGCAAGTTGCTCAGCAGGGTGCGGAGCACGTTCATATCGGAAATTGCAATGGTATTCATCATGGTTAAAATTTCGCAGCCTTCCGCCGCCTTGTCCATCGGGAATGGCGCGTGGCGCATCTCTTTTCTTTATGGCGCAATGCACTACCATCGGGCCATGACGATCCAAGACCGCTCACAACGGGAGGCGCTGGTGGTCGCCTGGCTTCGCGATTTTGCCGTGGCCGGCACGTTCCTGACCCGCTTGCCGTTCCGCCCGACGCCACCCGTGGACATGGCCGATCTGGGGCCGGCGGCGCGTGTATTCCCGCTGATTGGGCTTGTCGTCGGGATCACCGGTGGCGGCGCCTTGTGGTTGGCCGGGCAGGCAAATCTGCAACCTATTGCCTGCGCGATCATCGGATTGGCGGCGACGGCCTGGATATCGGGTGCGCTGCATGAAGATGGCCTGGCGGACTTTGCCGACGGCATCGGCGCCCGGGACCGGATCCGGCGCCTCGCGATCATGCGCGATTCGCGGATTGGCACCTTCGGCGTGTTGGCCTTGATCTTTGCGACCGGATTGAAGGTGGCGTTGTTGGCTGGATTCCTTGAGCCTGGATTGGCGGCCGTCGCGTTGATCGGTGCCGCCGCCGCATCGCGTGGTGTGATGCCCGCCCTCATGTTCGCCCTTAGACCGGCCCGTGCCGATGGGTTAGGCCGGGACGCGGGACGGCCGACGACGCTGGAGATGGGCACGGCGGCGGTCTTCAGCATCGCGATTTTGTTCGCCCTGTTCGACTGGCAGCCCGCCCTTTGGGCTCTGGTGTTGTCTCTGGTCTCGACTGGCGTGTTGGGCTGGCTTGCCCAGCGTCGCTTGGGCGGCTATACGGGCGATGTTCTTGGCGCTGCGCAGCAGGTCGCTGAGGTTTGTGTTCTCATCGCTGCTGGAGCATATGCTATATGAGTGCTGTGACCCGCTGGTGGTTCGTTCGCCATGCCCCCGTCGTCGGGGTGACCGGCAAGATCTATGGTTCCGACGATGTCCAGTGCGACACCTCCGACACGGCGGCGTTCGAGGTTCTGGCTGGAACGCTTCCCGGCGACGGCATTTGGCTAACCTCCCATCTCTCGCGGGCGAAGTTGACGGCTCAGTCCATCGCCCTAGCCGGACTTGCCTACCCCCATCCCATTGTAGAGGAACATTTAGGTGAACAGGACTTTGGTGAATGGCAGGGCTTCAGTTGGAAGGACATGGAGGCTGCCGACCCGGGCGGCTATCTCGAGTTCTGGCGTGAACCAGCCCGCAACGCGCCGCCCGGTGGCGAAAGCTTCGCCGACCTGATCGCCCGCACGGCGGGAATTATCGATCGCTACACGGCCGATCACGCGGGCGAAGACATTGTTGCTGTCTGTCACGGCGGCACCATCCGCGCTGCGGTCGCCCATGTCCTGGGCCTGACCCCTGAACTCGGCATGTCTTTCGCCATTGATACCCTATCGGTAACCCGTCTGGAACACGTCGAAGGCGGATTGCTTCGCGGCAAGGGTGGGGCCTGGCGCATCGGCGCCATCAACCAACCTTCCCATGGGCGCGGCGACGGCTCCATTCGATGAGCGCGTCTCTTCCGCTGGTGACGTTGGTGTTGGGTGGCGCGCGGTCCGGCAAGAGCCGCTATGCCGAACAGCTTGTCGAGGGGCAAGGCAAAGGCCTCTATCTCGCCACCGCCGAGTCCATGGATGATGAAATGCGGGCGCGAATTGCTAAACACCGGTTGCGCCGGGGCGACATCTGGGAAACAATCGAGGAACCGCGCGAGCTGGTTGCGGTGCTCACCCGCGAGGCGCGCCCGGATCGACCGATCCTGGTCGATTGCCTGACGCTTTGGCTCTCCTACGTTATGTTTCACGATATTTCGGCGGAGGGGGAGCTTCAGAAACTCATGGACCTATTACAATCGGACGCTTTACGGGGCCCAGTGGTTTTCGTATCAAACCAGATAGGTCTGGGGGTCATTCCCGACAACGAGGTTTCCCGTGTCTTTGTTGACGCCCAGGGCGAATTAAACCAACTGGTGGCGAAACTGGCGAATCGGGTTGTTCTGGTCACCGCCGGCCTGCCGCAGGTTCTAAAGGACGAGAACTGATGAGTAAGATTCCCGCCACCGTCATTACAGGTTTCCTTGGTGCCGGCAAAACCTCCGTCATCCGCCACATGCTGGAAAACGCTGGCGGCAAGCGAATTGCGTTGGTGATCAACGAGTTTGGCGATCTTGGCATCGACCGCGAACTGGTCACCGGTTGCGGCATCGAGGGTTGCGAGGACGAAAACGTCATGGA
>CAZNWX010000169.1:0-4805 GCA_964576415.1 uncultured Magnetovibrio sp.
CCGCGATCAACTGATCATCCCCTATACCTTGGATACCAACGATATGCGGTTTGCCGCCGCACAGGGCTTCAATTCGGGCGATCAGTTCTTCGCCTATTTAAAGGACTCCTTCGACGTTCTGTACGCGGAAGGCAAGGCCGGCCAACCGAAAATGCTGAACATCGGGCTGCACTGCCGCCTCGTCGGCCGCCCCGGGCGCTTGGCGTCCTTGCAACGCTTTATCGAATACGCACGCGATCACGGGGACGTCTGGTTCGCCCGGCGGATCGACATCGCCGAACATTGGGCGGCGCACCATCCCCCGGTTAACCGGGATCTGATCCCGTCGCAGATGGACAAGCACGCCTTCGTCGCGCGCTTCGGTTGCATATTTGAACACTCCCCCTGGATCGCCGAACGAACCTACGACGGAGAACTGGGTCCGACCCACGACACGGCGGTCGGGCTGCACAGTGCCCTGGCGATCCAGTTCCGCTTGGCGACCCGGGACGAACGCCTCGGCGTACTGCGGGCGCATCCGGATTTAGCCGGCAAACTCGCCGCGGCGAAAAGCCTGACTGCTCAATCGACTGCGGAACAGGCGGGCGCCGGCCTCGATGCGCTGACGGACGGCGAACGCAAGACATTCACGACGCTGAACGAATCGTATACGAAAAAATTCGGTTTTCCCTTCATCATTGCCGTCAAAGGGCTCCGAAAAGAGCAAATTCTTGCGGCGTTTCAGGACCGCGTGAACAACGATCGAGAAACGGAGTTTTCGACTTCATGTCAACAGGTTGAACGAATCGCGCGATTACGATTGGAGGACCTGTTGGCCTGACGGATGCAAGAAAATTGACCGTCCTCAGAACGGGACGGCTAGAATCAGGGAAATTTAGGAAAAGGAGACGAAGAATGGCTATGGAAAATTCCGCATTGGGGACGCCAGAACAATTGAAGGACCCCAACTACACGCCACCGTTGGCCTCGGCCGTGCCGTTGGGGATCCAGCATGTCCTGGCGTTGTTTGTCAGCAACGTGACGCCAGCGATCATCATTTGCGGCGCCGCGGGATTTGGTTTCGGCTCCAATTCGCCAGACTTTCCGCAAATGATCTACATGATCCAAATGTCCATGCTGTTCGCGGGCATCGCGACCTTGCTACAAACTGTCGGCTTCGGTCCTGTAGGCGCACGCCTGCCGGTCGTTCAGGGAACAAGCTTCGCGTTCCTGCCGATCATGATCCCCTTGGTTGCCGGTAAGGGCGTCGACGCCATCGCCATTCTCATGGGCGGCATTATCGTCGGTGGCGTGTTCCATGCCTGCCTCGCACCGTTCATCGGCCGTCTCCGCTTCGCTTTGCCGCCTCTGGTTACTGGCCTCGTGGTCCTGATGATCGGATTGGCCCTAGTGAAAGTTGGAATCCTGTATGCGGCCGGTGGCGTGCCCGCCCAAGGCAAACCGGAATTCGGAAGCCTGCAGAACTGGTCCGTGGCCCTGGTGGTCATCGTCGTCACCCTCGGGATCAAGTTCTTCACTCGCGGACTGCTGTCCGTCGCAGCGGTCCTCATCGGCCTAATTGTCGGCTATATCGTCGCCGCGATGTTGGGCATGGTCAGCTTCGCCAACGTTGGCAAGGCCGCCGTCTTCGCTCTCCCGACGCCGTTCCACTTCGGCGTCGAATTCACAGCCGGTGCGATCATAGGTATTTGCCTCATGTCCTTCGTCTCCGCGGTCGAAACCGTGGGCGATGTATCGGGGATCACCAAAGGCGGCGCGGGCCGCGAAGCAGAAACCAAAGAACTGGAGGGCGCTACCTATGCCGACGGCATCGGCTCCGCCGTTGCCGGCTTGTTCGGCGGCCTGCCGAACACATCGTTCTCCCAGAACGTTGGGCTGATCGCCATGACCCGCGTCATGAGCCGGCATGTGGTGACGATCGGTGCGATTTTCCTTATCGCCGCCGGGCTGGTTCCCAAGGTCGGCGCCATCATTGCGTCCGTTCCCATCGAGGTCCTGGGCGGTGGCGTCATCGTCATGTTCGGCATGGTCGCCGCAGCCGGCGTCAACATGCTTGCCGAGGTCAACTGGAATCGACGAAATATGATGATCTTCGCGATCTCGCTCTCGGTCGGCCTCGGCTTGCAATTGGTGCCAGGGGCTCTCCAACACCTAGATGGCACGGCGAAGGTGCTGCTGACCTCCGGCCTACTGCCGGCAGCGTTCCTCGCCATCATTCTCAATCTTATCTTGCCTGAAGAAGCGGCCGATGATGCCCAGCAGTAAATCCGCCGGTCCTTAGACGAACGCCTGGCCGGGAAGGTGCACCTTCCCGGCCAGCGCCTTTCTTGAAAAGGTGCACCATGCCAACGATGCTGGTGAAAAACGCAGATCATCTTGTGACGATGGATGGTGGACGCCGCGAGATTGCCGGTGGCGGTATTTACATCGAAAACGGTGTCATCACGGCCGTCGGCGTATCAGAGGACCTGCCGAAAACGGCCGATGAAGTTGTCGACGCGATCAGTTGCGTAGTGACCCCGGGGTTGATCAACACGCATCACCACTTTTACCAGAACCTAACCCGAGCCGTGCCGGCAGCCCAAGACGCAACCTTGTTCGGTTGGCTGCGAACGCTCTATCCCATCTGGGCCCGCATGGGACCGGAAGAGATCCGGATCTCCGCCCAAGTAGCCCTGGCGGAGATGGCGCTGGCCGGGGTGACCTGCGCAGCCGATCACCTGTACATGTTCCCTGGTGGCGCGCGCCTGGATGATGAGATCGAGGCGGCAGAGGGAATTGGCCTGCGCCTGCATGCCACGCGCGGTGCCATGAGCATCGGCGAAAGCGACGGTGGCCTGCCGCCTGATGCGCTGGTGGAGAAAGAGGATGCGATCCTCACGGATACGCTGCGCGTGATCCAGACCCATCACAACCCGAATCCCGGCGCCATGATCCGTATCGGCGTAGCGCCATGCTCGCCGTTCTCGGTTAGCCGGGAACTGATGCGAGACGCTGCGATCCTCGCGCGCGACCAGGGGGTCATGCTGCATACTCACCTGGCCGAGAACGATGACGATGTCGCCTATTCCCTTGAGAAATTCGGCTGTCGCCCTGGGGACTACGCCGCAGACCTGGGCTGGACTGGGGACGACGTGTGGCACGCCCATTGCGTCAAGCTGGATGCGGTTGAAATTGACCTGTTCGGACGGTCTGGTACTGGCGTCGCCCATTGTCCGTGTTCCAATATGCGGCTTGGCAGCGGCGTCGCGCCGATAAGAGCCATGCGGGATGCTGGCGTAAAGGTAGGACTGGGCGTCGACGGCTCGGCGTCCAACGATTCCGGTGATCTCATGACCGAAGCGCGCCAGGCACTGCTCCTGCAAAGGGTCGCCCATGGGGGGGATGCACTCAGCGCCCGGGACGCTCTTGAGATCGCCACGCTGGGGGGCGCGCAGGTGTTGGGCCGGGACGACCTAGGCGCGTTAGACGTCGGCAAGCGGGCCGATTTCGCCATCTACCGAACCGACACCATCGCCCTCTCGGGCGCCTGGGACCCGGTTGCGGGGCTCATCTTCTGCGGACCAGTGCGAGCGGACCACACAGTGGTGGAAGGCCGCTTCGTGGTTCGGGACAGCCAATTAGCTACTATGGAATTACCGGTCCTTCTGGAGCGCCACAAGGCGTTAGCCGAGAACTTGATCGTAGACGGTTAATCCTGGCGATACACCGGTTCCCCGGCTACGTAGGTGGCCGCGATGGCGCGATCATCGGCCAGGATCATCTGGGCGAACAGAACATCCCAGATATTCTCAGCCCGGGCAACGCGGCGGCGGATCAGATTTGTGGAGGTTAGATCAATGATGATCAAGTCTGCCTCCATGCCCGGCGCCAGATTACCGACCTTATCCGCGATCCGCATGGCCATCGCCGAACCCGCCGTGGCCAGGTGCCAAGCCTTCGCCGGGTGCAGGCTGTAACCGCGAAGCTGGGCGATTTCGTAGGCCGTGCGCATGGTTGCAAACATGGATAGTGATGACCCACCGGCCACGTCCGTAGCCAGACCCACGGGGATCGTCGCCTCCTTATCCCGGAGTCCCTGCATGTCGAACAGCCCAGAACCAATGAAAGTGTTCGACGTGGGGCAATGGGCGATGGCCGAACCGGTATCGCGGATTGCGGCGCGCTCGCGATTGGTCAGATGGACGGCGTGACCGAAAATAGCGCCGGGGCCGACCAGACCAAAATGTTCATAAACGCCAAAGTAATCTGGCGCATCAGGAAACAGATCTGCGACCCAGGCAACCTCCTCTGGGTTTTCCGAGAGGTGGGTCTGCATGAGAATGTCTGGATATTCGCTCCACAAGGCGCCCGCCGCTGCCAATTGTTCGGGTGTCGACGTGGGCGCGAAGCGTGGTGTCAGCGCGTAGACGTTGCGCCCCTTGCCGTGCCAGGCGTCAATCAAGGCCTTCGATTGGTCGTAGCCGTCCTGCGCCGTGTCGCGAAGCCCATCCGGTGCGTTCCGGTCCATGAGCACCTTACCGCAGGCCATTCTGAGGTTTCGTGCCGCCGCGGCCTCGAAAAAGACGTCTACGGATTCTGGGTGCACGGTGGCAAAGACCGCCGATGACGTGATCCCGTTACGCAGACATTCGTCAACGAAGAAGGATGCTGCTTCCGCTGCGACGCCCGCATCTTGAAAGGCCGTTTCCGTCGGAAACGTGTACTTCTCCAGCCACGTCAGCAATTACTCGCCATAGGAGGCGATGATTGGTAGTTGTGGATAGTGGGCATGGCAGTCTACGAAGCCAGCAGTGATCAGATGT
>CAZNWX010000169.1:4877-5216 GCA_964576415.1 uncultured Magnetovibrio sp.
GGCCTCAGCGATAATCGCATCTGCCGGCCCGAAAGCGCGAACCAATCCACCTTCGATCCAAACAGCGCCCTCCGTCTCAAAGCGCGTCGCCAAATCGGGGCCTACAACAAACGGGTCGTCTACGAAGGCCAAGGTTTGGCCCTTCAGAATAACGCTTTGAGTCATCGTATTTCAGCTAAAGCCCGGACAGAAAAAAGGCGGTCCGGCGCTTGGCCGAACCGCCACATTTCCATTTACTTCGGCAAGGAGCCTTCTACACCTTCTACGTAGAAGTTCATGCCCAAAAGGTCACCAGCAGGTGCCGTCTCTCCCGCCTTCAACCAAGGGGATCCGTCCTGT
>CAZNWX010000170.1:0-2156 GCA_964576415.1 uncultured Magnetovibrio sp.
CGCCAAGGGCAAGGTCACGGAATTGGATAAGATGCTGCCTGAATATTACGAGCTTCGCGGTTGGACCAAGGACGGCGTGCCCACCAACGAAACCCTGGACCGGGTCGGCATCTGATGAAAGTCCGCGTGAAGATCCTGTCGCCGGCGGGTGACATGCCGAAGGGATTTGACCCCTTTGGTGAAGCGGAGATGGATTTAGCCGCCGGCGCAACTGTGGCCGACATCATGGGCCAAATCGACCTTCCAAAGGAAGAGTCTTACACCTCCTTGGTCGACGGTCAGCCAGTAGTGCCGGACGATCGCGCCGGTCATGCCCTGCGCGACGGAGATGAGATCACCTTGCTGCCCGCTATCCAGGGGGGCTAAAGCCCCTAGCTCCCCACAAACTCCCGATAGAGTTTGGCGAGGTCGTCGACCGCCACCTGCATAAACTGTTCTCCATGCTCGGCTTTCGCCAAGGCAGGGTTCGAGCCGATTCGCCCATCCGGGAAGCTGCGCCGGTAATCGGCGGCGTCGTAGATATCGCCATTGGGGGCCATCCCCGGCTCCATTGGCGCGTTCCGCACTCGGGCTGCCGTTTCCGGAAACAGGGCGTAGGTGACCGCGACCTCGGACGCCGTCGCGTGGCTGCCTTCCGCGTCGCCATAGAGTTCCTCGGCAAGTTTTCCGACACCGGACATCATGAACCAGTTGTGCAGGGCGCACTTTACTGGCGCACGGTTTGAGGCACCCCCAAGACTGCTGTCCGCGTAGACCTCGGAAAAAGCCGCCGTCACAGTGGCGATGTTGCCTCCGTGGCCATTGACAAAAAAGAACCGCTCAAACCCATGAACGGTCAACGAATCGACCATATCCTTAATCACCAGCAACAGGGTCGAGGGTTTAAGGGTCATGGAACCTGAGAACCCCAGGTGATGTTGGGCCATACCGACGCTGATAGTCGGGGCCACGTAGGCGTCGACCTTGTCCCCGAGCCGCTGGCCAATGGCCTCGGCGGTCAAGGCATCCGTGCCAACCAGCCCTGTGGGCCCGTGCTGTTCCGTAGATCCAATGGGTATTATGATGCCTTTGAATGTTCTCAGATATTCATCGACTTCCGGCCAAGTGGCGAGTTGCAGGCGCATGGTCTGTTCCTTCCTTTCTCCTCATTCTGATCTGTTCGGCTGGCAGGAGCAAGTTAGCCTCAGGCGCGGCCTTTTTTGATGTTGCGGATCAAAAACCGGCCTGGTTGGAGAAGCGGTGGAACGCCCACCGGAACCGGCAGTGGAGATCCTAGTATTTGACTTGCCAAGATCTCGCCAGCCAACGGCGCAGTAAGAAAACCTCGCGAGCCCAGGCCCGATAGGACGAACAGACCCGGCTGGTCGATATGGAACCCAGGATCATCCGTCTCGCCGCCAACACCCATGGCAGACAAGGCAGAAGAAAAGGCCTCGCCTTCAGGAACGGGGCCAACCACTGGAGCCCGGTCCGGCGTGGTCGCGCGAAGCCCGGTCCAACCGCCCGTTACATCGCCCAATGCCGCCGCCAATCGCGGTAACCGCTGCGCGACAAAGTCTAAATTTCGGCGATGATCATCCTCTCGCACAGCCGCCCAGGAATCGCCGTTCCAATCGGCCTTTCGATCGAAGGTAGCACCCAGGACATGTATGCCGTCTGCCGAGGGTGTCAGATAGCCACCGAAGGTAATAGGCGCCGTTAGCCGATCCGACATCGGCGTCGCTGCCACGTAGGAGACTTGTCCCCGATTGGCGCTCAAGGCCATGGCCGAGAAGCCGCTCAAAACCATGGCGTCGATGCCGTTTGCTAAGATAACGGCCGCCGCATCCTGAACCGATGAATCGTCAAAATGCAGGCGCCATCCATCCGTTTGCCGCGCGAGGCGGGTGACACTAATACCAAAGCGTGTGCCCGCGCCGTCACCCAGGGCCGCGCAGACCTTTCGCGTATCTAACGCACCACCGGCGGCGAACCAGGTGCCGCCGTCATTAGTCGGAACACCACTGAACGCAAAACATCCGGCCGCATCCAAGGTCTCCGCACCAGGCAACGCCTGATAGCGCACGCCATCCGCCGCGTCCCGGCCAAGCACCAGGACACCGCGGCTGATCCACGCTTCATCAAGGTCATCATAAGTCCGCGCCGCGAACTCGAAC
>CAZNWX010000170.1:2166-5195 GCA_964576415.1 uncultured Magnetovibrio sp.
AAAAAAGGCTGACAGGAGCGAGCCATCGTTCAGAGGACGGGGCTGAAGTAAGCCTGTCGGTGTTCCCGACGCTCCACCGCCAGCCACCCCATGGCGGTCGCATACCGTGACTTCCACGCCGGCATCGACAAGCGCCCGCGCAGCGCCCATGCCGGCAATGCCTGCGCCGATGATGAAGACCGGACCGTCTGGCGCGCCGGACAGCCGCGCTTCCGCCAGTTGCGACGCCACTTGAGCCCCCCTTGCGGGCCGCGCCGTCAGTTGGCCAGCCAGGCATTCCCGCTTCGACCCAAACCCCGGGCGTTTTTCCATGGTAAATCCGGCGTCGACAAGACCTCGTCGCACGGCGCCGGCGGCGGTGAAGGTCGCGACGGTCGCATCGGATGCGGACCGCGCGGCAACCCGCGATAAGACATCGGGCGCCCACATCTCCGGGTTCCGCGCGGGGGCAAAACCGTCCAGATACCAGGCATCCGCGAGCAGCACCATTTCATCCAAGGCGCTGGCCACTTCGTCATAAACCAACAGCAACGCTATCCGTCCGCTGTCAAAGCGCAGGAGATGATGGCCGGGGCGGCGCGGTGGCAGTTGATCAATGAGCGCTTTCGCCAGTTCGCCAATTTCGGGAAATGCCGCAGTGGCGCGCCACACGTCATCCGCGTTGAGCGGATAACCTTCAATCGAAACGAAACTCAACCGACCCGTTTGGCCTCTGTCGCGCCAGGATTTCCACGTTGTAAGAAAGTTCAACCCGGTCCCGAACCCGAGCTCACCAATGGTGAACCGCGTGCGGCCACGCCAGCGGCCAGGAAGGTCGTTTCCTGCCAGAAAGACGTGGCGGGTTTCTGCCAGACCGTTCTCTACCGAATAATAAGGATCGTTAAAGCGCCCAGACACGGGAACCGCGTCGTCGCGCCAAGAAATATCAGGATCCAAAAGACTCGCCATATTCGGTGATAACGCGGGCTGGCGCGAGGTGCAAACACTGGCCACAATAGCTACGCAGGGCTATCCTCCGACAATAGAAAATGTTAAATTTTAGAGGATGTCCCCATGATAGGAACCCTTACCGTCACTTCGGACGCCTTCAAGGACGGCGACCCGATCCCAGAAAAATTTGCTTTCTGCGCACCTTGCGCCGAGGAGCATTCAAAGATGAGCACCAATATCAGCCCTGCGCTAACCTGGTCCGCAGGCCCCGATGGCACCAAGAGCTATGCGGTAATCTGCGTTGATGTGGACGTACCGACAATTTTCGACAACATCAACACGGAAGGCAAACCCATCCCCGCGGACCAGCCCCGTCAGGATTTCTTTCACGGCCTTCTGGTGGACGTGTCAGCGAACCGCACCAACTTGGCCGAAGGCGAAGAATCGGGCGGTCTGGTTGCCAAGGGGAAGCCGATTGGCCGCGTGCCCCACGGCGTGCGGGGCATCAACGACTTCACCATGTTTATGGCATCGAACCCGGACATGGCCGGCAACTACGGCGGATATGATGGTCCCTGCCCGCCCTGGAACGACGAGTTGATGCACCGCTACGAATTCCGGGTTTATGCCCTGGACCTGGACAGCCTGGGCCTGGATGAAGGCGGTGAGTTTCGTGGCACAGAGGTCATGCCCGCCCTGGAAGGCCACATCCTGGCGGAAGGAAAGCTGACGGGCACCTATACCCAAAACCCGGATGTGTCGTCCTAGGCCTTGCGTCGCGTCCCTGGGGCCGGCGGCGTTCGGGGCGGTCCGGCGAAGCATTGGGCCACTGCCATCCAACGATTGGCGACATCGCCGATCACGGTCAAATCCGTGTCGGCGATGTTGCGTGTCTGGGTGACTACTCGGCAGAACCCTTCGGCCGGGCCCTCGATACGGTTGGTATTCGAAGCGTCATTCCATTCCCACAAAGCGCCCGACGGCGCGGTTAGACGCACGTAGGGTTTGCCCTCTGGTACGGGCTCATCGCGGTTGATGAAGGTCCAGTCAAAGGTATTGATGCCCATGACGCAGATATTCTTGATCCTGTCTCCATTCACCCGGTCCTCGCCCAGAAGATCATATATGGCCTGGGTATGGGACCAGGTCTCCATGAGACGCGCAGTGATTGAGGATCGGACACTCATGTCCGGCCCGGCCCACTTCACCCGCTTCTTCGGATCAGCGACGGCAAACCGATCGCACATGCCGGGGTAATAGGCGCGCCATTCCTCGAAAAGCGCTCGACCCTTGAGGCCCTCCATGAGCCGATCCGTCGCGTCAATAAGAGTTTCGCCGTGTGTCTCCCGGGCGGCGCGCATTTCACCGTACTCACGGACAAACCGGGGCTCGTCGTGAAACGACAAATCGGCCATAACGTTAAAGAAATGCAAGTGCTGCATAATGTGGTTGATGGTCCAGGCCTTGAACCCGGTCGGCCGCTTGAAATCGACATCCGACATCGGGGCTAGAAGTTCGGCGACGGCGTCACACTCTTCACGTAAATCGTTCGCTTGGGACATCATGGATTGGTCTCCTCAATCTCGAACATGGCCGCGTCGGCGGCGATCTGTGTTCCCACTCAGAACGTATCGTCGCTGACCGCGTGGTTCACTGGGACAAAGATGTCGTGCTGCATCTTCATGGCCTCAAGGACTGCCAATCGAGTGCCGGCGCTCCCCGATTGTCCCGTCTCCACGAATACCTCCGGGACGGTTCCATGCATGGGCGCGGTGATCCGCTAGGCTGCGCGCCCGAGCGTATTCGCACTCACGCCGGTAGAGCAAAACGGCAGCCATGTGGATCTACATACTCGTTTGCGGGACGATCAAGGCATCCAAGGCGACGGCCCCGTCGGACAGCACCAGGAAGGGATTAATGTCGATAGTCTCAATCACATCAGCATTCTCAGCGGCAAACACGGAGAGCCGCGCCAGGGCGTCCGCCAGGGCATCAATATCTGCCGGCGGCGCGCCGCGCACGCCGTCTAGCATGGCGCGACCTTGAATCTCGTCGATCATGAGGCGTGCCTCATCCATCCCAAAGGGCGCCAGGCGGAA
>CAZNWX010000171.1:0-5186 GCA_964576415.1 uncultured Magnetovibrio sp.
AGGTGGTGACGAGAGGCCGCTTGGTGCGTTTCGCGGCATATAAGGCGCTCCAGGCCGGGGCGCGGGACCGCACGTGGATCAGGTCCACATTTTCGCGCTCAATCAACGCGGCCAGGCGCAAAATGTTCTTGTATACGACCACCGGGTTCTTGGAATGCACGGGCAGCTCAATGTGTTTGCCGCCGGCGCGGGTAATTTCGTGAACCTGGGAACCACCGACGGATACCACCAGGGCGCGGCCACCTGCGTCCGCGATAGCCTCGGCGATCTCCACAGTGCCACGTTCCACGCCGCCACCCGCCCCCAAGGCCGGAATGACCTGCAGGATTGTCGCCATACGGCCGTCTTCCGGTTTTCCAGCCAGCGTGTGAGGCCTATTCCTGTTCCCGGGTGGTGCGGCGCTGGCATTATCGACGTCGTTGTTCATAATTCTCCTCGGACTTGAGGTCCGTATATTTTATAAACCTTAGGTCGAACCCTTTTACATGGACCATTTGGCTTGAATTTTCCTGCTTTGTCCCGGCTTGTCCCCGACCGCGATGGTCCCGACCGCCAACTTTCCGGAAGGTTCCCGCATGGATGAAAGTGTTTCAACGCCCAGTATCTTAACACGAGATAACGGCGCGTCTATCGCCTACCACTGCACTCCTGGCAAGAATCCGGGCGTCGTCTTCATGACCGGGTTTAAATCCGACATGACCGGCGGCAAGGCACTAGCGCTGGCAGACTTTTGCCGCATACGCGGCAACGCCTTCCTGCGCTTCGACTATCAGGGCCACGGCCAATCGTCTGGCGATTTCAATGACGGCACGATCGGCGAATGGGTATCGGACGCCATCGATGCGCTGGACCAACTCACCGACGGCCCACAGGTCTTGGTCGGATCCTCCATGGGCGGCTGGATAATGCTACTGGTAGCCCGCGCACGGCCCCAGCGCGTTGCGGGCCTGTTGGGCCTGGCGTCGGCGCCGGATTTCACCGAAGACCTGATCCTGGCAGAACTAAGCGATGCGCAGGTGGCGGAGCTGAACGCCACCGACTGCGTCCTGCTCCCAAACGACTACGACGATGCGGAGCCCTATCGCATCAACAAGAAACTCCTGGACGAGGGCGCAAACCAACTAATGCTGCGCGAACCATTGAAGCTCAACTGCCCGATCCGCCTAATCCACGGCATCAATGACGCCGACGTGCCCTGGACTACGTCCATGCGGATCATGGAGACGGTGACGTCAGCGGACGTGGAGGTCACTTTGGTGAAAGCGGGCGAACACCGCCTGTCGGAAGACCACGACCTGGACCGTCTACGTCAGACACTGGGCGCACTCTTGGATCAGCTGGAGAACTCGCCGTCGTAGATAGCCCGAAGGCCCTCGCGATAGGTGGGATAGGCTAGCCGCACGCCCAGTTCATCCTTGATCCGGTCGTTACAGACCCGCCGGCTGTCCTCCCAGAAGGTGCGGCCCATTGGCGACATGGTCTCGGCGGCTTCTTCGAAGGGCACTTCATCGGGCAAATCGACCCCCAGCAACGAACAGGCAAATGTGGTTACCTCGGCGGGTGCCGCCGGTTCGTCATCGCAGACATTATAGATGGCGCCAGAGTTCGGCGCGGCGATGGAGGCCTCCAGGACGGTGGCGATATCATCTACGTGGATGCGGCTGAACTGGTGGCCAGGCTTGATGATACGCCTTGCCTGACCCATCGCCGCCTGAGCCAGAATATTGCGCCTTGGCCCGTAGATGCCGGCTAGGCGGAAGATGTGCAGGGGCAGACCGTGGGCCGCTGCCAGATCCTGCCAGGCGGCCTCGGCAGCAGCGCGGCAAACGCTGCGGGCCACGTTGGGGTTCAGTGGCGCGGCCTCATCCACCCACGCTCCGTCCGTGTTGCCGTACACCCCGGTCGTGGAGAGATAGCCCAGCCAACTGAGCGTCGGCATATCCGCCAATGCCTCGGCGAAATGCGCCAGCACAGGATCGCCCGCCGACCCCGGATCGCGGCCTGGCGGCACGGAGACCACAATGTGGGTGACGCCATCGAACCAGACGGCCTCACCCCCGGCGGTCCCGTCAAAGACATACATGGTATAATCGAGCGCGCGGCCGGCCGCGGCCTGTTCGTCGCTTCGGCTGGTACCCGAGACGGCCCAGCCTCTGGCCGCGAGGCACGCCGCGAGGCGGCTTGCGGAATAGCCAAGACCGAAACAAAAGAGATGGCCGGGTTGGGCGACGGTGACGGACATACTGGCTCCTGTCGGCGGGACTTGTCATTTGCCTTACAGGTCCTCAGATTGTCTGGCAATGACACTGTTCCATTTCGCCCTGCCGGCGCTGATCGCCGGCCTGACCGGTATGGCGGCGGCGGCCGACGAAAAGCCACCTGCCCAGCGCTATCAGGCCTGCCTCTCCGAAGTGGAGAAGTTCCCCAAGGACGCCTTCGAAGACGCCATCCAGTGGGGCCGCGAGGGCGGCGGTGGCCCGGCGGAACATTGCGCCGCCTCGGCGCTTATGGCCTTGGGTCTCTACGCGGACGCGGCGAAACGGCTGGAAGCCCTGGCCCAGTCGGAGAAGAAAGGGCCCCGATTGAAGGCCGGCATCCTGGCCCAGGCGGGCCAGGCTTGGCTGTTAGCAGAAAACGCCACCCGCGCCGAGGCGGTGGCGACGACTGCCCTACAACTGATCCCGAAGGCCCCGGCGCTGTTGATCGCCCGGGCCCGGGCCCGGGCTGAACGGGGCGACTATGCTGGCGCCAAGGCGGATCTGGATATCGCCCTGGTGGGAACGCCGGGACATCCGGACGCATTGGCATTCCGGGCCGCCGCGTTTCGATTTCTGGACCAGACGGCGGCCGCGCGCGCCGACACAGACGCGGCGCTGGCCCGCGACCCCGCCCACCCGGAAGCACTATTGGAACGCGGGATTCTGAAGCGCTTGGCCGGCGACAAGGACGGCGCGCGCGCGGACTGGATAAAGCTCCTGGAGGTAGCCCCGGAAACAGGAGCCGCCGACGCGGCGCGGGCTAACCTAGAGAAGATGGACGTCAAGAAATAGGGCCAACATGGAAGGGACAAGTATTGAGGCAGGCGTGTTCGGCTTCCACTATACCCTATAGGATCGCTTGAAGGCCGTCAGCCTTGAGCCGGCGGCTGTGCCGGATGTGTTGCTGTCCGACTGCCATCACGACCACGCGCTCAACTGACCTATG
Organism: uncultured Magnetovibrio sp.; assembly: GCA_964576415.1. Taxonomy (GTDB): domain Bacteria; phylum Pseudomonadota; class Alphaproteobacteria; order Rhodospirillales; family Casp-alpha2; genus UBA3470. Next base: position 3,205 of record CAZNWX010000171.1, read on the forward strand.
TTCTAGAATGCCGACCTACATTTGGGGGCGCGAAGCGGCGATCTTGGCCTGAATAAGATCATCGCCATCCCATTGGAACGCCGAATTGCCTAGCTAAAGGTCGCGCCAGCACGACATTAGCCCCCTGCCGCCAAGCCCGCGGCGTCCAGTAGTTCCTTTACTACCTTGTTCTTTAGGTCGATCCCGACCCCGCACTTGCAGCCGGGACAATTGGTACAGACGTCCAGACCCAGATCCCGCGCCTGTGTGACCGCCTCGTCCTTTTCCGCCTGCGAGCTCAGGGGATCAAGGCGCACGATCTGCAGCTTCAATAACGAGAACGGATTGCCCCACAGGTAGCCTTCGCCCGCCGCCACAGCGGCGGTAACCCCGCCGCCGTCGAGCTTCAAATTCTTGGCATGCATAGGGCAATTGTGGAGGCATGCGTAGCACTCCACGCAGGCCGTCAGCGCGTGGTAGTCATCTGGAGCTTCGACGTTCAGATCGTTACCCGCCGCCTGCACCGGCATGCGGCCACGCATCTGCCGGGCGATCCCGTCGCGCTTCACCACCAGGTCCGCCAGGACAGGCAGGGTCGCCATGGCGCTGATGCGGTCACCGTCGCGGATGCGCGCCCGACAGGCTAGCCTGGGACGGCCGTTGATATCGACAGTGCAGACCCCGCAGTTCCGGGCCCGGCAGCCATAGCGGAACGCCAAGTCTGCATGGCCATTCAACTGGGCCTGCAAGAGGACGTCCAGGACCATGGGTTTTTCATCAACGGACCGGGTTTGGTAGTCGTATTCGACGACCGCCACTTCGCCGTCGCGATTTGTAACGATTTCGACCTTCATCCTTGAACCGACTCCGCTGGCGCGCCGGCGAGACTCCCGGGCTCTATCTCCAATGGGCCGACCGTTTTGTTCATCACCGCCTCATAATGTTTGCGGATGCGCCGGTCGCTGATCGGTGCCGGCAAGCGGCGCAATACTCTGAGCTTTGCCTTCCGCCAGAAATCGCCCACCAGATAGGCCCCCAACCGGCCAAACGGAAGCCCCTCTCGACCGATGCGCCGGGCCATGAACATGCCATCCTCACCACGACGGATGACCGTCGAATAAGGTTTCCCGAAGACCGAGATTTGGGGCCCGTCGGAACGTACATGGCCGCCGACGCTGCCATCACGTTCCCGCGCCGCCGCTGCAATGGCGCGGCCACAGACCAGCATATTGTCGAGCTCGATATATTCGATGAAAGCCTGGTTCCAAGAGCTGTAGGCTGGGATGGCGACGTTCGTGAGCGCCGTCTCGATCCGCGCGCAAACCGCCTCGAACCGGTCCAGACGTTGGATGGACCGGACCGGACCGATGTTCGCCCAGGCCGCGTCCTGAAGTTCCACTTTCAACACGGCCGCGGCCTGGTTTCCATCCCGGCCAAAAAGGCCCGCCGTAGCCGCCAGCGCCGGCTGGAATGCAGCGTCATCGGCTTTGTCGTTCTGGGCCAGGGCATAGGCGGCTGCGCTGTGGCCACTGCGGATGCCGAAGATGGCGCACTCTGCCAAGGCGGTTGAGCCCAGCCGGTTCGCCCCGAAGACGCCTCCCATCGCCTGACCGGCAGCGTAGAGACCAGCGATGGTGTCTCTGCTCTCTTCCGAAGAGGCTCCGCCGTCAGGATCAGCGCGGAGCCCACCCATCATGTAATGTGCGGCCGGGCGCACTTCCCACGGTTCCTTCAACTGCCCCGCTGCCTTGCTCATGGCCTGGCGGACATTCCTATAGGCCGACGGCATGACCTGTTGCAGATAGCGCTTGAAGTAATCACCCGACAGCGGCGCCTGGGCGTTCTTGGTCAAATCCAGATAGGCTCCACCGTTGGCGGTGCCGCGCCCATCCTCCACGGCCAGCATAATCGCCGCCGCGCATTCCGCCCGAGTGCGGAGCATGACGCAATCTAGAATGACCTTCCCGTTCTTGTCCAGAAGATCGCCCATGAAACTAGCGACC
>CAZNWX010000172.1:0-5163 GCA_964576415.1 uncultured Magnetovibrio sp.
CCTGCGTTTGGCGATACAATTACCACGATTGCCTCAAATCAATCCGTAACCTTATTCATTCCGGCCGGTCCCATAAAGAATGCGGTGACCGTCCATAAAGACGCGCTTCTCATTAAGAAGGGAAAGCGCGTAGTCTTCCTGGCGCAAGACGGTAAAGCGTTCATTCGCCACGTTACGCTGAGCGAGGCAATAGGATCCCGGTTCTCCGTAACTAGTGGCCTTAAGTCGGGCGATATGGTGGTGATACGCGGCAATGAGCGACTTCGACCCGGAACGCCGATCGCCTTCGGTACGCCGCTAGGCGCGGGCGGTAAGGATCCGAGCAGACCGGTTAATAGTAAGCAGCCAGGCAATAAATCCGGCAAAGACCAATGAACCTTATCCGTTTCGCCATTGAACGGCCGGTTGCGGTCGTCGCCGCGGTCCTTATGGTAGTCATGTTCGGATTGGTTGCTCTGCAATCCATCCCCATTCAACTGACACCTGACGTCCGCAAACCGATCATCAATCTGCGCACGAACTGGCCCGGCGCGGCGCCGGCCGAGATTGAACGCGAAATTATCAACCGTCAGGAAGAAGTTCTGCGTGGGATCGAGGGCCTGGATAACATGGTCAGTGAATCTCAGGACGGTCGGGGATCCATTACGCTTGAGTTTCGTATTGGCCAGAACATGGAACGCGCCCTTCTCCTCGTAGCAAATCGCTTGGATCGCGTTAATGGTTATCCGAACGAAGCCCGCGAACCGACCATGCGTACGTCGAGTTCGGATGACAATGCCATTGCATGGTTTGTCCTTATTCGCTCAGACGGTTCGCGCGAAGAGATGCACACCTACGGTGATTTCGCAGAAGATGTAATTCAAGATCGCCTGGAGCGCGTGCCCGGCGTTTCGCGAATTAACGTTTTCGGCGGTTCGTCCCGACAGATGGAGATCATTGTCGACCCCGAACACATGGCAAGATACGGCCTCACCGTCACTGAAGTCGTCCGAACCCTTCGGGCTGCCAATGCGTCCGTCTCGGCTGGCGATCTAGACGAGGGCAAGCGCCGTTATGTGGTCCGAACGGAAGGCGAGTTGACACGTCTAAACGACGTCGAAAACGTCCTTTTACGGTCAAATTTTGAAGTTGATTCCGGCCGAGTCGCCCGGGTCACCGTCGGTGACATCGCACGGGTCCAGTTCGCCAACAAAGACCCAACCGCGCGCATACGCTACAACGGCCAACCAGCCATGGCCATGAACGCCGTCCGCGAGAACGGCGCCAATGTAATAGAGGTGATGAAAGGAATACGTCAGTCTGTTGTAGACATGAACGCCAATATCCTCGCTGACAACAAACTGAAACTGCGTCAGGTCTACGACGAGACGGTCTATATCAACTCCTCCATCAATCTCGTCCAACAGAACATCTTCGTTGGTGGCGCGTTAGCGGCGCTGATGCTGTTGATATTCCTGCGCTCCGGCGGCGCCACGTTGGTAGTGTCCTTGGCTATTCCCGTTTCAGTTATAGGGGCGTTTGTGGCTATGGCGGCCATGGGGCGCTCCATCAACGTAATCTCGCTTGCGGGGATTGCTTTCGCTGTGGGCATGGTGGTGGATGCGGCCATTGTCGTCTTGGAGAACATTTACCGGTTCCACGAAACAGGATTAAGCCGGCGCGAAGCCGCTTATAGGGGCGCATCACAGGTCTGGAGTGCTGTTTTCGTCTCCGCGTTGACCACTGTGATGGTTTTCATCCCAATCCTAATCATGGAATTGGAGATGGGGCAGTTATTTCGGGACATCGCTGTCGCCCTTTCCGTGTCGGTTATTCTCTCGCTCTTAGTCGCCATTACCGTCATTCCTGCGCTTGCCAATCGATTGCTCGGCGGCGGTGGCGTCTTCGGTAAGACGCACATTCGCCTTCCAATCATTGATACATTTGCGCATTGGTTTGTCCGCGCGGTTCTCAGTTTCACCCGTCGCGTAATCAAAAGCCCGGCGAAAAGCTTGATGGTTGTCTCCGTATTGTGCATCGCCGGCGGTTTCTCCACGTACTGGTTTCTTCCGAAGCTCGATTACCTGCCGAACGGCAATCGCAATCTGATCATTGGCTTCTTGGTACCGCCACCCGGATATAACCTGAAAACTACAGGGCAGATCGCGAATAAATTCGAATCCGAAATCAAACCGCTACTGGCAAAAGGGATCGAAGATCGCGCGTCTCTAGGAGAAACACCAAAGCTCAAACGCTTTTTCTTCGTTGCCTTTAGAGGTCGCACTATTGTGGGTGCCGCTGCCCAAGACCCCCAACGTGTCGGCGAGTTAATCCCTGTTCTGCGTCGTGCTGTTTACAAGGAACCCGGCACTTTTGGGTTCGTTAATCAACGCTCTCTGTTTGGTCGCGGGGTCGGCGGAAAACGCGCTATTGAACTTAATGTCTCCGGCCCGGATCTCGAAGAGATACTCGACGTTGCACTAAGGACAGTGCAAAAGATCGACCAGGTAATGCCCCGCAGCCAAGGGACACAGCTTCGCCCCAAACCAGGCCTTGAGCTAGGCGCACCGGAGGTCCGTGTGATCCCAAATCGCACCAAGCTTGCCGACAACGGCGTGACCGCGCGAGAACTCGGCGACACACTGGATGCATTCAATGACGGACTTCGCATTGCGGAAATCACCGTTGGATCGAAACGCATTGACCTCATGTTGAAAGGCGCTCTGCCCGACGTCCAAGAAACCCAAGGTATCTCACAGCTTCCGGTGGTCACCTCATCGGGGATGATTGTAGCGGCGAGTGAATTGGCCGATATTCTTGTTACTTCTGGTCCGACCGAAATCCGTCATATCGATCGCGAACGAAGCGTCACTCTACAAATTGGACCTCCGAGCCAAATGCCCTTGGAAGTCGCCCTGGATACATTGCAGACACAAGTCATAGATGCCCTGAAGGCGGAAGGCCTACCTTCCGGCGTCCATTTCACCATGACCGGTGCAGCAGATTCATTAAATCAAACTTGGGATGCCATTCTGGTCGATCTCGTGATCGCTATCATCATAGTCTATCTGGTGATGGCTGTTCTGTTCGAGAGTTTCCTTTATCCCCTTATTATTATGTTGTCAGTTCCATTGGCGACAGCGGGCGGCGTCTTTGGCCTCGCCCTTCTCAACCTTCATCGCTTCCAGCCCCTCGATATGTTGACTATGTTGGGGTTCGTCATTTTGATCGGCATTGTGGTCAACAACGCGATCCTGCTTGTTCATCAAACGCTTTATCATGTTCGCTCCGAAGACATGAAGGTCAACGACGCCGTAATGGAGGCAACGCGAAACCGAATTCGTCCCATCTTCATGTCCACGTTGACGAGTGTTTTTGGCATGCTGCCGTTAGTCTTGATACCAGGAGCGGGGTCAGAGCTCTATAGCGGTCTGGGATCCGTGATCCTGGGAGGTCTAAGCCTTTCCGCCGTCCTGACCTTGGCGATTATTCCGCCTCTGTTGGCCATTGTTGCGGGAATTCTGGAACGTCGTCCCGTGTCAGCGAAGTCCACGCCTGTTCAGGAACCCCCTGAATAACGGCTACCTAAGCCGACAGCTTGATCGTCAAAACCCAAGATGTGCCCCGATCTTCGCATGACATCAAATGATGGCCCGTGCTGACGCAAAAATTCTCAAAGTCTTCTGGCGCTGCGGGGTCCGTCACTTCGCACACCAACAAGTCGCCTACCGTCATTTGCCGAATGGCCTTGTTGGCCTTGATTACTGGAATCGGGCAGCTCAAACCGGTCAGATCAAGGCGCTCTTCCATTGTATTCCCTTTCGGCAGTGTCCATAGCAGGTCCCCACCTTGCACTTGTGCCTCCCCCATCTCACTCTGACAAGTTCCACGACGGCCAATGCTCACAATAAGTTGACCGATAATGGATGACGTCCTTATGGACGGCGCGACATGATTGCGGATAGGACCATGATGCTCAAAACTCGGTATGGAACATGATCACAGAAATCGGCGCTCAACAGTTGGACCAAGTCAGCAATCTACGGAAGGCGATGGGCAGTCAGCGGTACTTGCAAGTTTTTAGCCTACTGGCCGACGGCGAAAGCCGCGTGGACGCACTTGATGCCTTGTTAAGCCTCAGCCAATCCGAATTATCGCAGCATCTAGCCCACCTACTGCGCGGCGGCCTAGTCTCCAACAACCGCCAAACGCAGACCATCTACAATTGGCTTGCCGGCCATGAGGTCCGCACTATTTTTTAAGCTTGGGTCGCCATGCACGGCCCGACGTCTTCCTCTCTACATGCCAATTATCTAATTTTTACCTGACCGAACCGCGATGTCTCGTTGAATTACTCCGTCAGGGGATTTACACTTTGCGTCTGTATAAATGGACATTTGGCGGAGACCGATGATCTTTCGGCAGTTATTCGACCGCGAATCCTCTACCTACACCTATCTTCTCGCAAGCCGCCCTGGCGGCGAAGCATTGATTATTGACCCGGTTCTCGACCGCTGTGATCGCTACGTCAAGCTCCTGGAAGAACTTGACCTAAAGCTAGTAAAGGCGATCGATACACATTGCCACGCAGATCACATTACAGGATTGGGGAAACTTCGTGACGCCACGCGCTGCATCACCGTGATGGGCCAAGCCACAAGTGTGGACGTAGTCTCAATGCGGGTCGATGACGGCGACACCATCGATATTGAGAACATTTCACTGCGTGTGCTTTACACGCCGGGACATACAGATGATTCGTATTGCTTCCTGGGGGATGACGGCCTGTTTACTGGCGATACATTGTTGATCCGCAGCACTGGGCGCACCGATTTTCAAGGCGGCGATTCTCTAGCCGCCCATAAGTCAATTGTAACCAAGCTCTTTACCCTGCCAGGCAACATGCTTGTTTATCCCGGGCATGACTATAAGGGCGATACGGTCAGTACCATCGCCGAGGAGAAGGCGTTTAATCCGCGCCTCCAGGTCGCGAGCGCCGATGAATATGCCCACATTATGGACAATCTAAATTTGGCCAATCCCAAGATGATGGATGTGGCCGTGCCGACCAACATCGCAATGGGCCTTGGACAGAGTGATACCGAGAATCCTGACTAGGCGCTTACGGCCGGCCAGTTGATGACTCTGCAGGAAAGTAGCGAATTCACGCTAGTGGATTTGCGT
>CAZNWX010000173.1:0-4885 GCA_964576415.1 uncultured Magnetovibrio sp.
CAGCGTCCCGAGAAACAGTTTCCCTGCTCGGCGTCGATCGCGCCATGTCGGAGATTCGCCGCGGCCGGTTTGTCGCCATTCGCGGTGCCAATGGCGCCGCTGTGATAGCCCAGGCGGCCGAAGGTCTAGATGCGGATAGTTTTCGCGCTCTGGCGTCCATCTCGGGGGGCACGCCAGCCTTGACGATAACGGCGCGCCGCGCCGTCGTATTGGGCCTAGGCGAACCAGAAGGCAAGACAGTCACATTATTGACGGAGCCGCCGCTTAGCATCGAAACGGCGCAGGCCATCGCGGATCCTTTGGCCGACTTCGATCTTGGCGCTCTGAAGGTCTCCAGTCGGAACGCCACGACCTATGACAGCGAGAGCGCGGCGGTAACCCTAACCAAGCTGGCGCGCCTGTTGCCGTCCGCAGTCACGGCGCCAATCGAGTCCCCGGACGCCGAGGACCTCGCGCGCTGGGCACTGCGCCACGATACGGTGCTCATCGATGCAGGGGACATCTTTCAGTACGAGCGCACGGCCGCGCGTTCGCTAAGCCTGGTCAGCGAGGCGCGTGTGCCACTTGTGGATGCGGAAGACACGCGGATTGCCGCCTTCCGGCCCCAGGATGGCGGGATCGAGCATTTGGCCATCATAATCGGATCGCCCGACCCCTGGGAACCTGTGCTGACCCGCATACACTCCGAATGCTTTACCGGCGACCTCCTGGGCTCCCTGCGTTGCGATTGCGGCGATCAATTGCGCGGCGCCATCGCAGAGATTTCAGCCGCCGGCGCCGGCGTTCTCTTGTACCTGGCCCAAGAGGGCCGTGGCATTGGCCTCGTTAACAAACTTCGTGCCTACACACTACAAGACGACGGCTTCGATACTATCGACGCCAATGAGCAACTTGGCTTCGACGCCGATGAGCGGGTTTTCCTTCCAGCGGCGCGCATGCTTCAGATTCTTGGCTTCACCAGGGTCAATTTGATGTCCAACAACCCGCAAAAGGTGGAGGGTCTGGAGGCCTGCGGTGTCCATGTGACCGAACGTGTGACGCATGCCTTCCCATCCAACAAGCACAATGAGGGCTATCTGCGGACTAAAGCGGCCCGCGGCGGACACCTGTTCTAGGGTCAGGGGCCGGCAAAACTTGCCGGACGGATCTTTTTTCAGGGCCTGGAGATCGCTAGCCTATTGATTTAAAAATCTATGCTTTGGCATATCTTTTGCTTGGGTATTTTTAAATCGTGACAAACGAACAAATAAAGACGGAAAGATCAAATGGTGTCCACTTCGCAAGCCGTGCTGCCCTGGCTGGATAGATCGGTCACGACCGCAGGCCCAGCGCAAGCCGTCAACTCAACCAAAGCCGAGGGCAGGGGCTTTCATCCGTTCGGTGACGGCGGCTTTTCCTTCCTTGACCTGATCGACGTGGTTAACCCGCTGCACCACATTCCCGTGGTCGGCCCCTTGTATCGCGACATCACCGGCGACGTCATCGACCTGCTGCCACAGATCACCGGCTCGGCCCTGTTCTTTGGACCCATTGGGGCCGGGTTAGCGGCGGTCGACGTGGTGCTGAAAGAAACCACCGGCAGTGATACGGGCGATCATATCCTCGCCATGCTCCGTAATCCGACCACCGCCCAGGCCACCGAAACCGCGCCGACCCGAACGGTCGGCTCCGACAGTTCCGATCCCATTGACGCCTGGCTTCAGGCCGAAGCAACTTATGACGAACAGTTTGCGGCAGCCCAGGAGCCCGCTGCGGCGGCGCCGAAATCCGCCGTGGCGGCGCCTTCCCTAACAACCACAGTCGGCGATTCAGTTTTAGCCTGGGCGCAAGCGGAGAATGCCTACCGGGCGGGACTGGCCACCCGACAGAGCGCCAGCACCGCGCCCACACCGCCGCGGCCAGAACAGGGGGGCGGCGTCGATGTCGCCCTTGGCGCGCTGTCCCGCTACGACGACCACAAGGCCGAAGCGCCATCCCACAGCCATCTATTCACCGTAAACTGACAATTCGATTTTAAAGAACGGGCCTGCGAAGATGGAACCGCCGGCGTTAGAGCCCCGCGTCCTTCGAATTGCGCCACCGGATCAACTCATCTGGAACGGCCAGGCCTATCCGTGTGCGCTCGGCAAGGGCGGCATCCGCGACGATAAGCGCGAGGGCGACGGCGCGACACCTGTTGGCCGCTTCTCTCTACGGCGGCTTTTCTATCGCTCGGACCGACTGCCGGCCCCGGAAACGGGCCTGATCGTCCAGGCTCTGAGGCCCGAAGACGGATGGTGCGACGATCCCACCCACGGCGCCTACAATCAATTGGTCACCCGGCCATTTTCAGCAAGCCATGAACAGTTGTGGCGTGACGATCATGTCTACGATTTGATCGTCCCGGTCGGCTATAACGACGATCCTATCCGCGCCGGCCATGGCAGTGCCATTTTCATACACATCGCGCGGCCCAATTACGTGGCGACTGAGGGCTGCGTAGCGCTCCGCCACAATCATTTGCTTGAGATCCTTCGCGGTTGTGGGCCGGAGACGGCCCTCGCTATTCCGGCGCCGGCCTGAGTTGCGGGCGCTGACCAAATATGGCCGTGCCGACCCGCACATGGGTGGCGCCGAACCGCACAGCGGTCTCGAAATCGCCGCTCATCCCCATGCTAATCCGATCAAGACCGCTGCGAGCCGCTATTTCAGCCAGCAGGCCGAAGTGCAGACCGGCCTCCTCATCGGCGGGCGGAATGCACATAAGGCCAACGATTGGCAGGTCCATCGTGTCACGGCATTCTGCGATAAAACCATCCGCCTCGCCGGGCCGTATGCCCGCTTTCTGGGGCTCTTCGCCGATGTTAATTTGAATGAAGCACTCTACCTGGCGGCCCTGGGCGTCAAACTCACGAGCCAGGGCCCGGGCTAGTTTTAGCCGGTCGAGGGTTTGGATTCCATGGTACAACTGGACGGCGCGCTTGACCTTGTTCGACTGCAGCGGGCCGACAAGATGCAGTCGCAAGTCCGGCGCGCCCTCGAGCAGCGCGGGCCATTTGGCTTCGGATTCCTGGACCCGGTTCTCGCCAAACAGGCGGTGTCCGGCGGTGATGGCATCGGCAATTCGGTCCGCGCCATGGGTCTTGCTGATGGCGACCAACGCAACGGTCTCCGGGTCGCGGCCCGCTGCGTGCGCTGCCTCATCAATCCTGGTCTTGACGGCGCGAAGATTTTGGAGAATGTCTGCTGGGCTTGAATTTTCTGCCGTCATCATGAACGTCACCTCTTGATCGTGAGCGAATGCCCAACACGCTAACAGACCTAGTCCGAACCCTCAATTTGACCTTCGGGCCATCTGGGCCGGAACCGCGCTGGCCGCCGGCCGGCGGCGGCCGGCGCCTGCCGCGGGCGTTTGTCATGTCGGATCGGGAACGCATGCCGGACCCGGTCGCCGTGTTAGATGCTTTGCCGTGTAACGTCGCCATGATTTTTCGCCACTACAGGGATCCCAATCGGGTGGCGCGCGCCCACGAGGTGGTCAGCCGAGCCCATCAGCTGGGTATCCAAGTTCTGGTAGCGGGTGATCCGCGGTTAGCCCGACGTGTCGGCGCCGACGGCGTCCACCTGCCTGGCCACCTACTTCGTCGCCGTGTCTTTTCCCGTCTTGCCGCGATGCGGCCCGGCTGGCTCATTACGGCGGCCGTTCATGACCAACGCGAGTTGACCAGGGCCACAGGCGCACAGGTCGATGCGGTAATGGTCTCACCGGTCTTCTCCACAACCACGCGCGTTCAGCGCCAGGCCCTGGGTGTGATGGGCCTCAGGCGGATGACCGCCTCCGCAACGATGCCCGTTTTCGCCCTCGGCGGGCTCAATACCACTGTGTTGCCGCGGCTCAGGCTATGCGGCGCCGCCGGGTTCGCGGGGGTTGGAGAGTTCCTGCGCCGGCATTGACACAATGCTCAGGCAAGCGCATGTGAACTTGGCGAATCCGTGGAATCCGATATAGTACACGTTGATTGAATCCTCGACTTCCCAACTTATGGCGGAATTTAGCTATGTCATTGTTTCGGTTATCGTTTCTAGCGCCGTTTGTGATTGGCGTTGTCGCGTTGGCGGGATGCGAGAGTTTTGAGGCTAGCGATTCGTCAGCCTCCGAGGACGGCTTTGGTGCTGAGTACAGCGGCAAACGAAAAACCGTTTTTGGCGATGGCGGTCTTTCTCTTTTTGGCGATGAAGAGCTGAGTGACGACGGCGGCGTCAACGTCTTTCTCTGGCGCGCGTCACTCGATACGGTGTCGTTCATGCCGGTAAATTCCGCCGACGTGTTTGGGGGCGTGATCCTCACGGACTGGCACTCATCCGCGGAGGCACCAAATGAACGCTTCAAGTTAAACGTCTACATCCTTGGTCGGGAGCTGCGTGCCGACGGTTTGCGCGTTACTGTGTTCCGTCAGATCTTTACACGCAACGGTCAATGGGCAGACGCGGCTTTACCGGCGGAAACGAAAACGAAAATTGAAGATTCCATTCTCACGCGCGCCCGGCAATTGCGGAACACAGCAATCCTCCAGAAGAAACAGTAGACATTTAGACTGGATCTAGAGGACCGAAGAGGCCCACGACCTTCCAACGAACCCCGAACCCACACAACAAGTTACGATGATCGACAAATATGGCACGCTATAACCATAAGATGACGGAAGCTAAATGGCAGAAGGTATGGGAGGACCGCGGCTGCTTTCAGGTCCATGAGGACCCGGAACGGCCGAAATACTATGTCCTTGAGATGTTTCCCTATCCGTCCGGCCGTATCCATATGGGGCACGTCAGGAACTATACCCTCGGCGACGTCGTGGCCCGCTACAAGAAAGCGCGCGGGTTCAACGTTCTGCACCCCATGGGC
>CAZNWX010000173.1:4895-5137 GCA_964576415.1 uncultured Magnetovibrio sp.
TGCGTTTGGCCTGCCGGCGGAAAACGCCGCCATCGAGAACAAGGTCCATCCCGGCAAGTGGACCCGCGAGAACATTGCCGAAATGCGGCGGCAATTAAAATCCATGGGCCTGTCCTATGATTGGGCGCGCGAATTCGCCACGTGTGAACCCGAATACTACCGTCATGAACAGAAGATGTTTTTAGATTTCTTGGAAGCCGGGTTGGCCTATCGAAAGGAGTCCTTGGTGAATTGGGATCCGG
>CAZNWX010000174.1:0-1047 GCA_964576415.1 uncultured Magnetovibrio sp.
AAAAAGGTGAAGAAACAGGCTACAGAAGACTAGGCGGCGGTGCCATGATAATTCCCAACACGCCCTTGCGTCTCGCCTTCATGGGCAGCCCTGACTTCGCTGTGCCCATACTCGCCGCCCTCTTGGATGCCGGCCATGAGATCGCCTGTGTATACGCCCAGCCGCCGCGACCGGCCGGTCGCGGTCAGAAGGAGCGGCACTGCTCCGTCCATGCGGAGGCCTTGGCGCGGGGACTGGATGTGCGCACGGTGGTCAATTTTAAGGCGGAATCTGATCGCCAAGCTTTCGTCGAGCTTGACCTAGACGCGGCGGTGGTTGCCGCCTATGGCCTCATTTTGCCGGCCGACGTACTTGCCGCGCCCCGGTTGGGTTGCTTAAATGTTCATGCCTCGCTGTTGCCCCGCTGGCGCGGCGCCGCCCCTATTCAGCGCGCTATTCTGGCTGGCGATGCGATCACCGGGGTTACGGTAATGGGAATGGAGGCAAGTCTAGACACGGGCCCCATGTTCGCCACTGCCGAAGTCGCCATCACGGCCCGAACGACCGCCCGGGATCTCCACGATACCCTCGCGGATCTAGGAGGGTCGCTCATGGTTTCCGCCCTCGACGGGATTGCCGCCGGCACGCTAAGCGGGACACCACAGCCCAATGCGTGTGTTACCTATGCGCCGAAGTTGGAGAAAGCTGAAGGGCGTATCGATTGGTCCACCTCTGCTGCCCAGATTGAACGCCTTGTACGAGGGCTGAACCCTTGGCCAGGTGTCTGGTTTGAACACGAAGGGCAACGCATCAAGGTTCTAGGCGCTCATGTGACAGAACACGAAGGCCCGGCCGGGACAGTCGTGGCGCGGATGTTAACGGTTGCCTGCGGCCATGGCGCGATCGGCATCGACCGCCTGCAGCGCCCTGGAAAAGGCCCCATGACCGCCGCCGACTATTTGCGGGGTAACCCAATCAACGTCGGCACAAAGTTTGGTTAGTCGGCGCCCAGCGCCGCAAGCATGCGCGCGTCATCCTTAATCTTTATGATCTTCGCCGGTGCCTTGG
>CAZNWX010000174.1:1057-3652 GCA_964576415.1 uncultured Magnetovibrio sp.
CTCTGGAACAGCCCGACCACGTCGTTGAAGTCCTGTATCTTCAGCTCGTCATGTCCATAGATCTCGGCGATCAGGGGGGGGCCTGACCGCGGGAGTATATGACGCGACCCCGGTCCGGTTTCAGGTTGCTGTAATAGTGGCTGTCGCGGTTGTTGATCTCAAAGCATTGGATTGCAGTAGAAATCTCTCCCTAGATCATACCGATGGCCAACAATAGGGCGGACAGGGCATAGTACAAATCATATTCCACCCCACAGGAGTGATCGGGTGCCGCGTTACAGATTGACCCTTGAATATGACGGCCGCGGGTTCGTCGGATGGCAGCGTCAGGATAACGGTTTGGGTGTTCAGCAGGCCCTCGAAGAGGCGGTCCGGGCGTTCTGCGGCGAGGTGGTTACGGTGCATGGCGCGGGCCGCACCGACTCCGGTGTTCACGCTCTCGCGCAGGTGGCGCACATGGATCTGGCGAAGGAATGGGCCACTGACACGATTCGCGACGCTCTGAACGCGTACTTGAAAGAGACGCCCGCCAGCGTTTTGGACGCGGCGGTCACGTCGGCCGACTTCCATGCCCGGTTCTCCGCCGTCGAGCGTTCCTACCGCTATCGTATTGTGAACCGGCGCGCGCCCCTGACGATGGATGCGGGCCTGGCCTGGTGGGTGCCAGCGAGACTGGACCCCGTCGCAATGGCGGACGCCGCGACGGTGCTTGTGGGCACGCACGATTTCACCAGTTTTAGAGCCAACGCGTGTCAGGCGAAGTCGCCAGCGAAGACCTTGGATGAGCTGACGGTTCAGACTGCGGGCAACGAGATCCACGTTGCCGCACGGGCCCGGTCGTTTCTGCACCACCAGGTCCGTAACATCGTCGGCTCGCTTGCCTGGGTCGGGGACGGGAAATGGACCCGCGGGCATCTGAAAGACGCCCTGGCTGCCAAGGACCGATGCGCCGGCGGGCCTACGGCGCCGGCCGCCGGCCTTTACTTGACGGGGGTGCGCTATGGCGAAACGACAGAGATCTAAAAATTTTGGTTCCATTGCCCTTGTGTTTCCGTACGCCTATACAGAACCATCATGAGCAAGATACCTCTCAGCCTGAACAGCGGCGACGCCCAGGCCCAGTTCAACGCCGCCGCGGCGGGTGCGCCCCAACAGCGGGCGGTCGCGCCGACCACCCCGGTCATGGGCTATTGCGCCGTGGGCTTTGGCCTCTTGGGTATTTTCACGATTGGGTTCGTGTTCATGCCGTTGGGGCTGATCTTTTCCATCGCGGCCCTGTTTCTGGGCCAATCCGTGTGGGGCGTGGTCGGATTGATGCTGGCCGTGGCCGGGTTCATCACCTCGCCGAAGCTCTGGCTGATCGTCGGCATGGGCGCCTTGTATGTCATGTTAGATTTTGACGAGCTCATGAAGCCCGCCTTAGAGTTTCTGCGCTCAATTGGGATAAGCGATGACACCACCGAGGTCTGAGGCCTCAACCCGGCCGACTGGTCAGCACCTCGATAAGCACGCCCAACAACAGATCCATGACGACAATCCCCGCCGCCGTTCCGAACGGCAGTTCAAGCGCCTTTCGGGTTACGAACAACGTCATGCCCAAGACCCACATGAAGGCGATCATGGCCAGGAAATTGGACAGCCCCTGCGCGAAAGTACCGGTTATCCCGAGCATGACCACTGGCAGATAAACCCCGTTCTGGATCACCGATAGCCAGTTGTAGGCGACCAGGTAGCGGACCACCTTGTCTTCTTTTTGCAGAACTGGCGCCACGTACAGCATGATCAGCGGGAACGCCAACCAGGCAATGGCGTAGGCCAGTATCTGGGCAACAAGGTAGGCGGGAAATGAGCCGTCCGTGTCCGATCCGACGAAGCGGATCACCAAGTACAGAAAGAACAGTGGCGCCACCACGGCGGCGGCTAGGAACGACCGCCAGAAATCGGCGGTCGTGTCGCCGAAATAATCGAGTCCTTGGGTGTCCAGCTTGACCAGTCGCACCGCGCCCGAAAGCCCGACTGAAATGTAGACCACCATGTGCGCCAACGGCGGCATCAGGCCAATCCGAAGTAGTCCGCCAACACCCGCTCGTAGATCTCCGCCAAGGCGTAGATATCATCGACACGGGCGTTTTCGTCCACTTTGTGGGCGGTGGCGTTGATCAGGCCCAGCTCCACCACCGGGCAATGGTCCTTGATAAACCGCGCGTCCGACGTGCCGCCCGTGGTCGACAGTTCCGGGGTCTCGCCGCTGACCGCCGTGACTGCGCCGGCCACCAGGTCGCTCAAATCGCCCGGTGGCGACAGAAAGGCTTCCCCTGAAATGGAAATATCCATGTCGATGGCGCCCGTATTGCCGGCCACCTGAGCCCGGACGGTTTCCAGATATTCAGAGAGGCTGCTGCCCGAGTGCTGGTCGTTGAAGCGGATGTTGAGCCTGGCTGTCGCCCGCACTGGGATCAGGTTGGTCGTCGCATTGCCGACGTCAATGGTGGTGATTTCCAGGTTGGTTGGTGGGAAATGATTGGTGCCAGCGTCAAAGATGTGGTCATCCACGATCTTAAGGAACCGGAGCAGCCGAGGCACCGGGTTATCAGC
>CAZNWX010000174.1:3662-5118 GCA_964576415.1 uncultured Magnetovibrio sp.
GTTCACCGCGCGATGTGGATAGGCGGCATGGCCCTGAACGCCCCGTACAGAGAACCAAGCAGTCATAGAACCGCGCCGTCCGATTTTGATCATGTCGCCCAGCACGTTGATATTGGTCGGTTCGCCTACCACGCAGGCGTCTAAGACCTCGCCGTTCGCGCGCAGCCAATCCAGCATCTTAACCGTACCGTTGATGGCCGGTCCCTCTTCGTCGCCGGTGATCAAAAGCGAAATGGAGCCCGGAATTTTGTCACCAAACGTCGCGACTAAGCGTGATGCCGCCGCCACGAAGGCAGCGATGGCACGTTTCATGTCGGCCGCGCCCCGACCGTAAAGACGGCCGTCGCGAATTTCCGGTTGAAACGGATCGCTAGTCCAGTCCGCCAAATCCCCGGGCGGCACCACGTCCGTATGCCCGGCAAAACAGAGGTTGGGGTACTCTTTACCGAACCGGGCATAGAGATTATCCACGTCCGGCGTGCCGTCCTCAGTGAACGGCAGCCGTTGGCAGGTAAAGCCCAGCGGCACCAGATGCTCTTCCAGTACACCCAGCGCTCCTTCGTCCACGGGCGTCACGCTCGGCCGGCGGATCAGCGCTTTGGAAAGTGCCACCGGGTCATGAACGGGAAGGGTCACGTCGGGCTCAGTCCCGCAGCAGATCGTTGATGGAGGTCTTCGCCCGGGTGCCTTCGTCGACGCGCTTGATGATCACCGCGCAATAGAGGGCGGGGGTGGGCTTGCCGTCGACAATCGGCCCCGGCAGGGAGCCCGGAACGACGACCGAATAGGCCGGTACGCGGCCGTAATGTATCTTGCCCGTATCGCGTTCGACGATTTTCGTCGATTGACCAATGAACACGCCCATGGACAGGACGGAGCCTTCCTCCACAATGACGCCTTCCACCACTTCCGAACGCGCGCCGATGAAGCAGTTGTCTTCAATAATCACCGGCCCGGCTTGCAGCGGCTCCAACACGCCGCCGATGCCCGCGCCGCCCGACAGGTGCACGTTCTTTCCAATCTGCGCGCAAGACCCTACGGTCGCCCAGGTGTCAACCATGGTGCCCGAATCAACGTAGGCGCCGAGGTTGACGAAACTCGGCATCAACACAACGCTCGGCGCGATGTAGGCGGAATGCCGTACGATGCAATGCGGCACGGCGCGGAAGCCGGCGTCCGCGAACTCGGCTTCGCCCCAGCCAGCGAACTTCGAATCCACCTTGTCCCACCAAGGCGCGCCACCGGGCCCTCCGTCAATGGTGTACATATCGTTCAGGCGGAACGACAAAAGTACGGCCTTCTTTAGCCACTGGTTCACGACCCATTCGCCGCCAGTCTCCTCGGCAACGCGGGCATGGCCTGAATCAAGCTGGTTTAAGGCCTGCCCAATGGCTTCGCGGACTTCCCCGGTGGTCGCGGGAGAGATGTTGTCCCGGTCTTCCCAGGCGTCGTCGAT
>CAZNWX010000175.1:0-5081 GCA_964576415.1 uncultured Magnetovibrio sp.
ATCAGCGGGTCCATCTCCAGGGTCGAGGCAGCCCTCGAGTACGCCTGCTGATCCCCGCGCGCCCCCGGCCCCCCCCCCCCCCCCCCGCCCCCAGGGGGCGATCGTCGTATACGAGTCTACAGTCTATCCCGGCGTAACAGAAAATGTATGCGGCCCTACATTAGAGCGTGCTTCAGGGCTAAAATGTGGCGAGGACTTCTTTCTGGGATACTCCCCCGAACGCATTAACCCAGGCGATAAAATCCATACCGTAGATAAGATCACCAAAATCGTCGCTGGTCAGACGCCGGAGGTTGCAGATTTTTTGGCAGCGGTCTATGGCGCGGCGGTATCGGCGGGAATTCATGTTGCGCCTACGATCAAAACCGCCGAAGCCGCTAAGGTTATTGAAAACGCGCAGCGCGACATCAACATCGCTTTTATAAATGAAGTGACGATGATTTTTCAGTGTATGGGGATCGACACGGGCGACGTTCTGGAGGCAGCCAGAACGAAATGGAATTTCCTTGATTTCCGTCCAGGCTTGGTCGGCGGGCATTGCATCGGTGTTGATCCCTTTTATCTCGCCCATGCGGCGGAAGGTGTCGAACATCTGCCTGAAGTGATTTTGGCGGGCCGGCGGATTAATGACGGCATGGCGCAGTTCGTCGCCGAACGCATCGCCAAGCAACTGCCGCCAAAAGCCACGGTCTTGGTGTTGGGGCTGGCGTTCAAGGAGAACGTCGCCGATCTCAGGAATTCCAAGATCGCGGATATGATTGCAGCATTGCATAGCGCTGGGCACACCGTATCGGTGCATGACCCTCTGGTGGACGCGCAAGAGGCGGCGCTAATCTATGGGTTAGACATACAAAGTAAAATCAGCACAGCACAACCTTACGATGCCATCATTGGTGCCGTAGCGCATGAAGTCTTTCGGCAGACGCCCATTGATCAGATTTCAGCCTCATTGCGGCCTGACGGATTGCTTGCCGACCTTAAAGGCATCTGGCGGTCAGAGGACCTTCCGCCCAGGGTAAAATACTGGCGCCTTTAATTAGAATATACTCTCATTCTAGCCTGGGCTGCATTTGCGCCACTTGATGGCTTCGGTGCGCCGGTCATGGCGGCCGGTAATGATTAGTTGCGTGGTCAGCTACGGTTTGCCATTGAGGCAATAGATGCCGTCTTCCCGCGTCAATTCACCGTGCAAATCGTGCCGCAAAGAAGCCGTCCATTCCCTTATCAGCAGGTGAAAACGATGGCAGACTTCGGAAAGTTCCAGCTTGAGTAATGATTTGATCAAAATCATTTACATCTGAAGCGGATATCGGTGAAAGTTGGAATAGGGGATTTTCCTCCAAAAATCTAGAGACGTGATATTCCCCCTCTACCGGTTGTAATGAGCAATTGGCAAACACTAGTATGCCGCCAGGAGCGACCATATTTGCTGCCGCTGCGAGCATTCTAGATTGCACGCGGACTAAGTTTTCAATATCCGCCTCAGATTTTGTCCATATGACGTCAGGATGACGCCGTGCGGTACCTGTCGCGCTACAAGGGGCATCCAGAAACACGATATCGGCACATTTATCTGGTTGCCAATTTCTAGCGTCCGCTTCAATGATTTCCGCCCGCAGATTGAGGCGATCTAAGTTATCTCTTAGCCGTTTCAGCCGCGAGGCTGAACGATCCACGGCAACAACATTTGCTCCTTCATGTGAGAACAGGGCTGTTTTACCACCGGGTGCGGCGCAAAGATCAATGACTCTTTTACCTCTGACATCACCAACCAATTTGGCAACCATTCTGGCAGCTACGTCTTGAACCCACCAATCTCCCTGGCGGAAGCCGGCAAGCTCGGTTATTTGTCCACGTGGCGACAAGCGCACGGTTCCCATCGGAAGAATCTCTCCGTTAAGCGTTGACGCCCAGATTTTAGGATCTCCTTTGACCGATAAGTCAAGGCAACCTCCTCTTATATGCGCCGCGGCAATTTGTCGGCACTGTTCTTCGCCGTATGCTTCAGACCAGCTTCGCCAGAGCCAGCTGGGCGTATTCTCCTTCTCAGCGTCTTGTTGTTCTAAAGCGGTTAAACCCTCTCGCGTCAGACGCCGGAGAATTGCGTTCACCAGTTTAATATGCGCATTGTGGCCCCGATGACGCGTTAATTTAACACAGGTATCAACAGAACCATGGTTGGCAACATTCATGAATAAAACTTGGCATGCCCCGATGCGGAGTATATCCCGAACATCCCGAGCGCTATTGGGCAAGGGATGAAGAAGAAACTGATTGATCAGGCTGTCAATCTGTCCCAGTCGTCGGAATGTCGTTAACACGAGATTGCGAATAAATGCGCGGTCCCGTGATTGCATTTTAGAGATCGATATATGATTTTCATAAGCGTTTTCGAATGATTGCCGTGCATGGAGCACTTTGCCGATCAACGTAACCGCAATGTCTCTAGTTTCTAGGGCCTTTGAGATGCTCATGCATTCACTCTTGCCCCACGTTACTTTCAAGTGCAAGGCGCTTGAAAATATTCGGATATCATTGCATTTCTAGAAGAGACTTAATTATTTGGAGTTCAGGAGATGCCTGAACCGAAGCGAGAGGCGCCGTCAGAAAGTCCCGTCGATGGGGCAAAACTGACAAGAAGCATGTCTGTTTTTAATAATCCAATTAAAGACAATAAAACTTACGAGAAACTGAAGCCGCAATGCGGCGAAAAACCGATGGAGATCGATGGTCCCAAAGGTCCCGAACCCACGCGGTATGGCGATTGGGAACGCAAGGGGCGCTGCATTGACTTTTGAAAATTCCACACATTCCATTCAAAAGTTTAAAAACAATAATGACCGCATTGATTACAGTGACACGGTTGCCCGGAGGTATTTCGCGCCAATAACACTATAAGAATGCTGAAAGGTGTCGATCTGGTGAAGTAATTGCTCGCAGCTCAAGACCAGGGTCTGAATTGGATACAAACTCAGGGCGCAGATTTGTTGGTCTCGGGTGAGATTATTGATAAAGGGACGAGGAAAACCAAGGCCATCCGCAATAACCTGCGCCGTGTTGAGCTACTGCTGTTGGCACGGAGTGATTAACGACAGCCAGTGACGTCGTCCTCCACTGAATAAACCCTGCCTATTTATTTTGCCTATGTTCGATGAGGTCATCGACGACATCAGGTTCTGAGAGAGTTGAGATGTCACCAAGATTTGAATACTCGTTTTCGGCAATCTTGCGGAGGATTCGGCGCATGATCTTGCCGGAGCGAGTTTTCGGCAGGCCCGGCGCCCACTGGATCAGATCCGGCGTCGCCACAGGGCCTATCTCGGTCCGCACCTGGGCTACCATTTCTCTCTTCTTCTCATCCGTACCCTCAACTCCGGCATTCAAGGTCACATAGCAGTAGATGCCCTGGCCCTTGATGTCGTGCGGATAGCCGACCACAGCGGCCTCCGCCACGTCTGGATGCGCTACCAGGGCGCTTTCCACCTCCGCCGTTCCCATGCGGTGACCGGAGACATTCAACACGTCATCGACGCGACCGGTGATCCAATAATATCCATCCTTGTCCCTACGGCACCCATCGGATGTAAAATACAACCCCTCATAAGTGGAGAAGTAGGTGTCCATGAACCGCTCATGGTTCTTGTAGACAGTGCGAATCTGGCTCGGCCAGGACGCGGTGATAACCAGCGCCCCCTCACCCTCACCCTCAATCTCATTGCCTTCCGGATCCAGGAGCGCGGGCTTGATCCCGAAGAACGGGCGCGTCGCCGATCCCGGTTTCAACGCCGTCGCACCAGGCAATGGCGTGATCATAATGCCCCCCGTCTCCGTCTGCCACCAGGTGTCGACGATCGGACAGCGTTTCTCGCCCACCACCTCATAATACCAGTTCCAAGCTTCTGGGTTGATCGGTTCACCCACCGAACCCAGCAGCCGGATCGACGACCGGTTCGTCTTCTTCACGAACCCGTTCCCCGCCCCCATCAGCGCCCGTATCGCCGTCGGCGCCGTATAGAAGATGGACACCTGGTGTTTATCACAGATCTGCCAGAAGCGTGATGCGTCCGGATAGTTCGGCACGCCCTCGAAGATCACCTGCGTTGCCCCGTTCAGCATTGGGCCATAGTTGACGTAGGAATGGCCGGTGATCCAACCGATGTCCGCCGTACACCAGAACACGTCTACATCCTTGTAGTCGAACACGTACTCGAACGTCAGCGACGTATAGACACAATATCCCCCGGTGCCATGCATTGCCCCCTTTGGTGTCCCCGTCGAGCCCGACGTGTACAGTATAAACAACGGGTCCTCCGCGTTCATCTCTTCCGGCTCGCAGGTTGGCGCCTGGCCCTTGATTATATCGTGGTACCAGACATCCCGGCCATCCTGCCAGGCTACGTCTTCGCCCACCGCCTGAACCACGATCATATGCTTCAGGCCGGGGCAGTTCTCCGCCGCCTTGTCCGCGTTCGGCTTTAGCGGGATCGGCTTGCCGCCGCGGCGACCGGCATCCGCCGTGATCAGGCATTTGGAGTCGCAGTCATTGATCCGGACTGCAAGCGCTTCTGGGGAAAATCCGCCAAAAACTACGGAATGGATCGCGCCAATCCGGTTACAAGCCTGCATCGCATAGATCGCTTCGGGCAGCATCGGCATATAGATCGTCACCACGTCGCCCTTCGAGACCCCAAGTCCTTTCATCGCGTTCGCCAGCCGGCACACGTGGTCATGCAGCTCCTGATAGGTGAACTTCAGACTTACCTCATCCGGGTCATCAGGCTCCCAGATCAGCGCTACCTTGTCGGCTTTTTCAGCGAGGTGCCGGTCAATGCAGTTGTAAGACGCATTCAGCGTCCCGTCCTCGTACCATTTCGCAGAAACATTAGGAGTCATCCAATCCACGTTCGAGATTTTCGTATAAGGCTTGATCCAGTCAAGCCGCTGACCCTGATCGCGCCAAAACCCCTCGTTGTCCTCAATCGAACGGCGGTAAAGCTCAAAATAACCGTCATTATCGATATGTGCGCTTGAGGATATCGATGCCGGAAGAATGCCGAACGGTGAAGCCACCGTTGAGTGGA
>CAZNWX010000176.1:0-5075 GCA_964576415.1 uncultured Magnetovibrio sp.
CGCGCAGGCCTCGCCGACGGTGCGACCCGCCAGGCCGGTGCCACCGGCAGTTGTCCCTACTCCAGATCTGCCTTCGCTGGCGCACCTTTTGAACCGGCGACCGCAGGCGGGAGCCTTCATTGCCGAAGAACAGCGGCCCACGGTGCCGCCGCCGGCGACCACGGATACGGTACGCGCCGCGATTCTGTTGCCGCTGAGCGGGGGCAACGCGCGCTTGGGCCAGGCACTGCTTAATGCCGCGCAGCTGGCCATGTTTGATTTCGCCGACTACCGGCTGGAGCTTCTGCCCGTCGACACAAAGGGCACGCCCCAAGGCGCCCAGGAGGCCGCCGCCACGGCTATCGGCGACGGTGCGCGGATCATCTTGGGGCCTCTACTGTCCACGTCGGTGCATGCCATGGCGCCGGCGGCTCGCGCCGCGGAGGTGCCGGTCATCGCCTTCTCGTCGGACCGGTCCGTGGCTGGCGCCGGGGTCTACACCTTGGGTTTTCTGCCTGCTGATCAGGTGCGCCGGGTGGTTTCCTACGCTTTTCAGAAAAGCCTATTTCGGTTTGCCGTTCTGGCGCCCAACAACACTTATGGGGCGACCGTGGTGGATGCACTCCGGCGCACGACGGATGACATTGGCGCGGAGTTGGTGAACGCTAAATTCTACGACCCGTCGGCTCAGGACTTCACAGGCGTGGTGCGTGCGCTGGCCAACTATGACGAGCGCCGTGAGGCGCTGTTGAAGCAGCGCAAGGCATTGGAGGTGAAGGACGACAACTTGTCGAAAATCGCCCTGAAGCGTCTGGAAAATCTGCAGACCATTGGCGACCTGCCCTTTGATGCGCTCCTAGTCGCGGATGGTGGCAAGAGGCTGCAATCTGTGGCTGCGCTGTTGCCATTCTACGACATCGATCCCTCCAAGGTCCGTATGCTTGGCACTGGCCAATGGGATGTCCAGGGCATCGGCGCGGAACCGGCACTGCTGGGCGGCTGGTACGCAGCCCCGCAACCCTCGACGCGGGCTAATTTCGTCGCCACCTACCGCGAAACCTACAATGCCCCGCCGCCGCGACTGGCGACGCTGGCTTATGACGTGGCGGCCCTGGCCGCGGTTCTGGCCCAGGGGGCGAGCGGGCCCGATTTCTCTGCCCCCACACTGACCGCGCCTAGCGGCTTCGACGGCTTCGACGGGATCTTCCGGTTCTTGCCCTCCGGCGTTGCCCAACGAGGCCTGGCGGTACTTCAGGTGCAGCCGCGTTCGGCCAGGGTTATCAGTGCGGCGCCGCGGACCTTCGAAACCCCGATCAATTGACAATGATTACGAGTTGGACGACTTGGGGCACAAACGTGCCGCGTTCTACGGTAAGCCGACTTGGTCATGTTTAAGCCATTCGAAGACGGAGCGATCAGGCATGGAAAATTCGGGTCAGGGAAACAGCCGACGGCGATGCTGAAGGGGCCGGCATCGAACTCCACGAACCAGTAAATGGTAGTGCCGAAATGGGGACGGTAGTGGGCGGTGAACGCGCGCTTGGCGTGACTTTGCCGAGCATGGGTGCGGGCGATGCCTAAGGTGCGGAACGCATCTTTCGGGAAGTCAGCGGAGACCCCGAAGGGCGTGCTGGTGCAGTGCGGTAGCTCCTGGCAGTGGCTTATGATCACGTGCCGGGGCTCGCCCTGTGCTCAGCCCGCATTTTACCGCAGGCGCATCGTGCCGTTCGCATACCCGATCTCCCGGCGGCGACTCAACACCTTCCGGGTAGAACGAAATCTATAGCCGGCAAAAGCGGCGTGGCCGGCGGCGCCGCCGTCACACCTCTTTCGCCGTCAGAATTGTGCCAACCAGCGTGTTCAGGATTAGCCGTCCCGCTGGCGTCGTCCGCAGGTGTGCGCCATCGCGCACCAGGAAGCCGCCATCCACGGCTAGGCCCAATCGACCTGAATCGGTTAGGTTGGATAGATCGAACCCTGTGGCCGCGGACAAGGCCGTCGTGTCCAGGCCCTCGACCAGGCGCAGCCCGGTCATCAGTATCTCCTCGGCTCGTTCCCGGCCGCCCAGGATGCGAAGTTTGCCGGTGCCGTGGCCGTTCCTTTCGACGGCGGCCAGCCAACGCATGGGATCGTGAATCTGGTGGGTAGCGGTGAAACCGTCGTCACTGGTCAGCCGGCTGTGCGCGCCGGGACCAATGCCGGCGTAGTCGCCGCCACGCCAGTAGGTCAAATTGTGACGGCTTTCGGCGCCGGGTTGGGCATGGTTGGAAATCTCATAGGCGGGAAGGCCGGCCGCGGCGGTCAGTTCTTGCGTCAATTCAAAAAGCGCCACGCCGTGGTCTTCGGCGGCGGCCGGCACGGCGTCATGAAAGAAGGGCGTTCCGGGCTCGATGGTGAGCTGGTAGAGCGACAGGTGATCGCCGGTAAATTCAAGCAGGCGGCTCAGTTCGTCCCGCCATTGTGTTTCAGTTTGGCCTGGCCGCGCGTAGATGAAGTCAAAGGATACGCGCTCAAAAACGTCGCGAGCCTGGGTCATGGCAATGTGAGCCTCGGCAGCGTCGTGGCGTCGGCCCAAGAAACGGAGAGCGTCGTCGTTTAAGGATTGAATGCCGAGCGACAGTCGGTTAACCCCGGCGTTGCGATAGGCGATGAAGCGGTCCTTCTCCGCTGTTGAGGGGTTGGCCTCCAGGGTTACCTCTAAATCGTCGGTGGGGGTCCAATGGGCGCGAGCGGCGGCGATCACGGCGGCGGCGGTGCCGGGTTCCATGAGCGAAGGGGTGCCGCCGCCGAAGAAGATGCTGGTCAGCCGACGGTCCGGCGTCGCGGCGGCGTAGTGGTCCAGTTCAGTCAACAGCGCATCGCGCCAGCGGGCGTGGTCGATGGCCTCGGTCACGTGGCTATTGAAATCGCAATAGGGGCATTTCGATTGGCAGAAGGGCCAATGGACATAGAGGGCGATGGCGTCGATCATGCGCCCAATGATAACGGCAAATTCCAGCGGAGCAGCACCTTTGATTAGTCAAGTGCCTGGCGTTGTCTTGTCCGCTCGACGGAGACCCGCGCGGCAATGGCCGCGTAGAACCGGAGCGCCAGGCTGTCCACGTGCACGATGACGACCATGTTTCAATGGCTGCGGTCATGAAGGCCGGTGGCTACGGACTTGGCCTGGGCCCACCCCTGCCCCCGCATTTGATCCGCGCGGCCCAGATAGAGAGAGCCTAAGATCCCATCCGTGCCCGTTGCCGCATTTGTCGCGCCGCAACCGGCGGCGATGGCTGAGGCGACAGCGGGGCAGGCGGGTTAGATGACTGGGGTTATGGGGCGAAACAGGCCGCGACCAACTGGTTGAATGCGTCGGCGCGGTGGCTGATGGCGTGCTTGGCGCTGGGCTCAAATTCCCCAAAAGTGATGTCGTAGCCGTTGGGTTGAAACATGGGATCGTAGCCGAAGCCCAAGTCGCCGCGTGGCGGCCAGACCAGGGTTCCGTGGACCGTCCCCTCAAACATCTCTATGTGGCCGTCGGGCCAGGCCAGCGCCAGGGCGGCGACAAAATACGCGCTCCGGTCCTTGTTGCCCAGTTCGTTCTGGACGCGCTTCATGGCCACGTTAAAATTTTTGCCTGGTCCGGCCCAGCGGGCCGAATAGATGCCGGGGTCGCCGCCCAGCGCCGGAACAACCAAGCCAGAGTCGTCCGATACCGCCGGCTTGTCCGAACCCTCGACGGCGGCGCGGGCCTTGACTTCGGCGTTGGCGATGAAGGTCAGGCCGTCCTCCATGGGTTCCGGAAGGCCCAGTTCACCGGCCGATAGCGCCTGCACGCCGAAGGGTTCGAAGAGCTGGGCGATCTCGCGAAGCTTGCCCGGATTGTGGGTGGCGATGATTAGCTCCGGTTCGTTGAACAGGCGCGCCATGGCGGTTCAGCTCTCCAGGCCAAGGGCCCGGCGTTGGGCCAAGGCCAATTCCGTGCACCCCTTCTTGGCGAGCTGCATGAGTTCCATAAACTGATCTTCCGAGAAAGGGTCCTTTTCTGCTGTGCCTTGCACCTCGACGATGCCGCCCGCGCCCGTGAGCACGAAGTTGGCATCGGCTTCGGCGTTGGAATCCTCGGCATAGTCCAGGTCCAGGACGGCCTCGCCCTTATAGAGGCCGCAGGAGATGGCCGCGACTTCGCCAATCAGGGGGATCGTCTTCAGCACGCCCAGGCGCTGGCAATGTTCGAACGCCCGGTGCAGGGCTACGTAGGCCCCGGTGATTGACGCGGTGCGCGTACCGCCGTCGGCCTGCGTCACGTCGCAGTCGATACGTACCTGCATTTCGCCAATAGCTTTTAGGTCGGTCACGGCGCGCAGGGACCGTCCGATGAGGCGCTGAATTTCCAGGGTGCGGCCGGACTGTTTGCCACGTGCTGCCTCGCGCCCCGTCCGTGTGTGGGTGGAGCGCGGCAGCATGCCGTATTCCGCTGTTACCCAGCCAGCGCCTGAACCCCGAAGCCAGCTCGGCACGCGTTCCTCAATGCTGGCGGTGCACAAGACGTGGGTGTTGCCGAAGCGCGCCATGCACGAGCCTTCCGCGTGCAGCGCGACATCTGGTTCCAACGTGACGGCGCGCATTTCATCGTTGGTGCGGCCGGAGGGGCGTGGTCTGGCAGTCATGACGGCCTCGTGGCGGTTGTGGGGACAGGGTGAAAGGCTTCTCTAGCGTGCTGAGCGGGTGGAGACAAGGGGCCGCGCCGACATTGACGCCGCCGCCGGGCGAACCTATTTTCCAGCCATACTGGAACACGGTCCCTGCTTGGAACGCACCGCCACGTGATTACGGAACTTAACGAACGCTCGCGGCAGATTTTCCGCCTTATCGTCGACGCCTACGTGGAGACGGGAGAGCCCATTGGCTCGCGCGCCCTTTCGCGGAAACTGTCGACGAAACTATCGCCGGCGACGATCCGCAACGTTATGGCAGACCTAGAGGAATCGGGGCTTCTGTTCGCGCCGCACACGTCCGCCGGGCGCCTGCCCACTGACGTCGGATTACGCTTCTTTGTCGACGGCCTTTTGGAGATTGGCAACCTGTCGCGCCAGGAGCGCGACGCCATTAAG
>CAZNWX010000177.1:0-5065 GCA_964576415.1 uncultured Magnetovibrio sp.
TTCTGCGGAGACCACCCTACCATCCGTCGAGAGCCCGCGCCCCACTGCGGCATCCCGCAATACGAGGAAGGCAATAATCTCACGATTTTTCATGCTGTTACAAGGATGAATGCCATCCATTTAGATGTGAATGCGCTGGCTTCTCGCGATCTCGCGGAGCCTGTCGCGAACGGAGTGCTCCGGGCCTACCAATAGGTCGGGCAATTGCTTCGCCAGGGCCAGGACATCGAGTTCTCGAATCATAGATTTAACCGGCCCCATGGCCGACGGCGACAGGGAGATGCGCCGGAACCCAAGCCCCAACAGCGCCATGGCCTCCAGCGGTCGGCTCGCCATTTCACCGCACAGACTAAGCGGAACCGACCGCACGTCGCATTCTGCGACAATCCCACTCAGAAACTTCAACACAATTGGCGACAACATGTCGTAGCGGTCGGCGAGACGCGCATCGCCCCGGTCCTGAGCGAATAGAAACTGACCCAAGTCGTTGCTGCCTACAGACAAAAAATCGACCCGTTCCAGCAATGTCGGAAGCTGAAACGCAAGACTGGGCACCTCTAACATCACGCCGGCCCGGACCGCCGCCGGCAAGGTCCGGCCGTTCGCTCTCTCACGCGCCAACTCCATATCCAGGAGCTCACGAGCGGCCTCAAACTCGGCAACTTCTGCAACCATAGGGAACATGACATCCAACTCGCGCCCGCCTGCGCCGCGGATCAGGGCCCGCAATTGCTGACGCATAAGCGCCGGTCGATCCAAAGAGACGCGGATCGCCCGCCATCCCATAGCTGGGTTCTCCCCATCAGCCCTGCCCCAATGGGGCAGCACCTTGTCGCCACCGATATCGAGAGTGCGGAAGACCACGGGCTTGCCATCGGCCTGATCCATGATCCGCTTGTAGAGACGGGTCTGTTCGTCGACGCCCAGAAATTTGGAGCGTGCCATAAAGGCAATCTCCGTTCGGAATAGGCCAATGCCATAGGCGTTCCATTCGGTCAGGTGCTTCATGTCGATCATCAATCCGGCGTTTATCCACAATTCAATGCGCACACCGTCCTTGGTCTCCGTCGATTGATCGATGAGCTCCTCGTAGCGTTCGCGCTGGTCCTCGGCGTGGCGAACCCCCTCTTCGAAGGCCGTCAGGACGTCATCACCGGGCCGCACGAAGACCTGGTTGTTGTCGGCGTCCACGACAACCAGGTCTCCGGCATCCACTTGTTGAATGATGTCACGCGCGCGGCCAACGACGGGAATATCCAAAGCGCGGGCAATGATCGCCACATGCGAGGCCGGTGACCCCTCTTCCAAAACCACAGCGGCCAGCCGGTCATGGTCGTAGTCGAGCAACTCCGCTGGGCCCATGCTGCGGGCGATCAGGATCGCATGTTCGGGCAGATCCTTGGCCAGGGCCAGGGCCATCCCCGTTCCACCCATGAGGTGCAGCATCAGACGCCGGGCCAGATCATCGAGGTCATGGACCCGTTCACGGAGATAGGAATCCGTTACCTTGGCCATGCGGGCGCGGATGTCATTTTGCACTCGTTGGACCGCGGCTTCGGCCGTCAGACCAGTTTCAATGGCATCTTCGATCCGGGTCAGCCAACCAGCGTCCTCGGCGATCAACCGATAGGTTTCAAGCACATCGCGATGCTCGCCGCCCTCGGCAAGCGCATCATCGGCCAACAGTTCGTCCAACGAGCCGTGCATCTCCGAAAAGGCTTGATGCAGCCGGCAGCGTTCCGCGTCCGGGTCGTCTGCGACCAGATCAGCCACGGGCAGATCCGTGATATGCAGGATCGCGTCGCCCACGCCCAGACCGCCGTTGAGGCCGATACCTTCAATCCGCACCGGCCGCGCCGCCGCCAGTTCTTCGGCCAGAATCTCGGTGTGATCGATGAGCTCACCGCCGGCGATCAGTTCCGCCAATACCATGGCTACGGTCTGGAGGGTCTCTATCTCTTCTTCCGTGTAATGGCGCTGGGTCCGGTTCTGAACCGCGATGACCCCGGCCACCCGACCCGCACGGAGCACTGGCACCCCCATCATGGAGTGGTAAATCTCCTCACCAGTTTCCGGCCGATAGACGAAATTGGGATACTGCTGCGCATCGGCCAGGGCGAAGGCCCTTGCTTTCTGCGCCACGTCCCCAACGATACCCTCACCAAACTGCAAACGAGTTTTATGAACGGCACTGGGTTCCAGGCCTTGGGTTGCAAACAACTCCAACACATCGCCGCCGCGCCGAACATAGACAGAGCACACCTCCGCGACCATGTCGGCGGCGATAATCTTGACGATGTCATCCAGCCGCTCCTGCGCGGGCGCGGCGCCAGCCATCACGTCGCGGACACGTGCCAGAAGTCGGCGCGGCGCAGACAGCACGGAGGCAGGTCCAATGGGAGGGCCGGCGGATACCATTACGGTTCGTTTCCCCGTTTTTCGAATTCACCATGCCCCGAAAGAGGCATGTAAGGGATACAGGACACCCCTTCAGCACGCGCCCGGTCGGCCGCTATTCCGCGTCCAAGCCGTAAGCCGCGTGAAGGGAACGCAAGGCCAGCTCCATGTATTCCTCGTCAATAAGTACGCTCACCTTAATCTCAGAGGTGGAGATCACCTGAATGTTAATGCCCTTCTCGGCCAAGGCGCCGAACATGGTCTGGGCGACACCAGCGTGGCTGTGCATCCCGACACCGATTACAGAGATCTTAACGACGTTCGAATCGAACATGATGTCGTCACAACCCAGCTGATCCTGTAGCGCCTTCAACGTTTCGACAGCGCGTTCCAGATCGTTTTCCGCCACAGTGAAGGTCATGTCCGTAGATTGACCATCGCCGGACACGCTCTGTACGATCATGTCGACATTGATGCTGGCCTCGGATAGGGGGCCAAAAATGGCTGCCGCCACGCCGGGCTGGTCGCGGACGCTGACCAAGGTAATTTTCGCTTCATCGCGGCTGTAGGCAATACCGCTGACCAGTTCTTGTTCCACGATTTCATCCTCATCAACAACTAGGGTTCCGGGCACATCTTCAAAGCTGGACAAGACCTGGATGCGTTGGCCATGCTTCATGGCCATTTCGACGGCACGGGTCTGCAATACCTTGGTGCCCAGTGACGCCATCTCCAGCATTTCCTCGTAGGTCACCCGCTCCAGCTTCTTTGCCTGGGGCACGATCCGGGGATCGGTGGTGTAAACGCCATCCACGTCTGTATAGATATCGCAACGGTCTGCGCCGAGCGCGACGGCCAAGGCCACGGCGCTGGTGTCCGTGCCACCCCGGCCAAGGGTAGTCACCCGGTTCTCCGCGCTCAGGCCCTGAAATCCAGCGACCACGGGCACTTCGCCCGCCTTCATCCGCTTGTCCAATTCCGCCGATTCAATGTCTTCGATCCGCGCCTTGCTGTGGACATTGTCGGTGCGTATGGGCACCTGCCAGCCCAACCAGGAACGGGCCGGAATTCCCATACCCTGTAGGACCAGCGCCAGCAGGCCGACGGTCACCTGTTCTCCGGTTGACACAACCGTGTCGTATTCCCGGGCATCGTAAAGGGTAGAAACGTCGTCCACGTAGGCCACAAGCTGATTGGTCACGCCGGCCATGGCTGACAGAAGCACCGCCACCTCATTCCCAGCGTTGATCTCGCGCTTCACTTTTTCGGCGACGGCGCGGATTCGATCCGTGTCCGCGACGGAAGTGCCGCCAAATTTCTGTACGATGCGCGCCATGGGGTCTCACTTTCGTTGAACTCTTGCGGGTCGCAGCCATACCGTAACGTCAAACTCCGGCTCGCATAGCTCCGGTGGAAGCGACGTTGGCGGAATGGGTTGCAGCCCGGGCGGCGCATTCATACTCTATGAAAGGAACGCATGACAAGCCCAGGCACCGCCGAATGAACGCCACCACCGCGAATCCAGACGAAATCGCCCAATTTGCCCGCCTGGCGGATAAATGGTGGGACGCCGACGGCGAATTCCGGCCCCTACACCAGCTCAACCCAGCGCGCATGGGCTATATTTGCAACCGTCTATGCGCGCATTTCGACCGCGACCCGAAATCCAAGATGCCATTGCAAGGCCTCAGCCTCGTCGACGTCGGTTGCGGCGGCGGGTTGCTCACGGAACCCATGTGCCGGTTGGGCGCGACCGTGACAGGCATTGACGCCGGCGCCGAAACCATCGACGCTGCCCGTCACCATGCCAAGGCCGTCGGTCTAGAAATCGATTATCGCCATATCCTACCCGAGGACATGGGCCGTGAGCGCCGGAAATTTGACGTGGTTTTGAACATGGAGGTGGTGGAGCACGTGGCCGACCCGGCCCTATTCCTGAAAACGGCGGCGAACCTGATGAAGCCGCGCGGCGCCATGGTGCTCTCGACCCTAAACCGCACCTTGAAGTCCCTAGCACTGGCAAAGATCGGGGCGGAATACGTGTTAAGATGGGTGCCAGCGGGGACACACGATTGGCGAAAATTCGTGCGTCCATCTGAACTGGCGAACGAACTTGAGCCCCATGGCATGAAGGTCAGGGATCTAACCGGCCTCGGCTACAACCCGGTGGACGGTAGTTGGCGCGAAAGCCGGGATCTGAGTATCAACTATATGATGTTTGCAACCAAGGCCACCTGAGGTGCATCGGCTAAAACGCCGGGTCACCGCGACCCGGGCATCAAGAACGTCATTGGCGAAGCTCTTGGCGGCGCCATCGGGGACGCGTGGTTCCCATGAGTCTGGACGGTGTCGGGCATGCGGTTATTCCGGACCTGAGTTTCGATTGGCGGAACACAGGACAATACCTGGCGGCACTTTATAGTCGGTCCGATCGAATACGGGGATGGTGATTAAGCGCGTTTAGCCGTCGCCACGACCAGTGGGGGGTAGGCGGTAGAACTCAATACCCTCTTCATCCAGTTCCTCAGCTTCCTCATCGGTGGCGTTGCCATAGATACCGCGTTCTTTCGCTTCGCCATAGTAAATGCGTTTCGCCTCCTCGGCGAATTCGTCACCGACATTGTCGAAGTTCTTTTCTACGTGGGATCGGATATTGCCGACCGCTTCG
>CAZNWX010000178.1:0-5064 GCA_964576415.1 uncultured Magnetovibrio sp.
GGCCAGAAATTAGCAGGATGCCGAAGGGCGTGCCGTTGCCGCGTAGCGAAGAAATGCTGCGTTCCAGGGCCTTCAGGGATTCGCCATTGAAGCAGGCCCGGATATCGTCGTAGCGGGCGTGGATGCCGCTCTCCAGGCCCAGCAGCACGGCCAAGCGGCGCGAACAGGTGATGCCGCCGAGAATGTGATCCCACAGAAACAGGCCGTCCGGCGTGGTCGCTAGGATCTCCCGGGCCCGTGTTGCCACGGCGGTCAGGCGACGGGTTTCCATTTCTAGGTGGTTCGCGCGGCGGCTCTGGCTCACGTAGAGCAAGAGAAACAGCATCGCAGCGACGGTGGTGGCGATGGATGCCGCCAACAAGGGGTCTGTGCCTTGCAATAGGTCTTCCGCCATAGCCCGGACGCGTGTCTGAATGTCTTGAAAGGACATGGGCGGAATGTACCCGTCCGGGCTCCCAGTGGGCAAGGGAAAGGCGGTAAAATGCGTCTAAGGGAGATCTATTTCGGCCGACCGTTTGGCCAGCTTGGGCCCCTCAGTTGCTGAATTTCGATCTGATAGGCGTCCGGGTCGCGGAGAAAACAAAGATAGATATTGAAGTCAGGGTTTTCCGTGGGTTTTTTGTCGAGGGCCACACTGTGGTCGAGAAGTCGCCGGTTCTAGCCGTCTACATAGCCTTTTTTCGGATCAGGATGACGCCGTCCTGTGAGCCCGGGCACTCCTCGTGCCTTCGGCAGAGTCCGATGACGGCACTCGGGCTCAATTGACAAAAGCTTACTCGTTTGATCTGGGGTCAAATAAGCCCTCCGAATGTCGCCACAAAATTTGACGTACCGCTCCAGATGAAGATGACCTGTCGGTCGGACACGGCACAACTCTTTGTCTTGAACCAATTTGACTTGAGTTTTGGGGCCATCTGCTCCGAGTATATTCGTCGGAACTTTGGAAGAAAGCCCCAAACCCATGTCAACGCCCGCAACGCCGCCGCCAGCTTCGGCCGGGCGAGCCTATCTGTTCTTGGCGACCACGGCCATGTGCTGGGGGGCGAATGCGATTTTTGGCCGGCTGGCGGTGGGGGAAGCGTCGCCCATGGCGGTCGTGGTGTTTCGGTGGCTGTTGGTCGTGATTTTGGTTCTGGTGTTCACCCGCGATCACCTTAAACGGGACTGGCCGGTGTTGAAGTCGCGGATGGGCTGGGTGATCGGTTCAGCCATATTCGGCTTCACCGCATTCAATGGCCTGTTCTACATAGCAGCCCATCATACCACGGCTATCAATATTGGCATCCTGCAGGGCGCCATTCCCGGCATCGTCATGGCCGGCGCATTCTTTCTGTATCGCACGCCGGTGACATGGCTGCAGATCGTTGGCGTTCTGATCACCATGGCCGGGGTGGTGGTTGTGGCCATCCGAGGTGATTTGGGTCAATTCGTCGCCTTCGCCATCAACCCTGGGGATGCCCTTATGTTCTTGGCCTGTTTGTTCTATGCGGGATATACGGTGGCGCTGCGTAACCGGCCGGCAGTGTCGCCGCTTGGGCTGTTCGGGTTGATGGCGATCGTCGCCCTCATCACCTCCGTGCCACTGGTGGTCACGGAGATTGTGCTAGATGAGTTTCAATGGCCTACGGCTTTCGGCTGGGGTGTGATCGTGCTAGTGGCGCTGTTCCCGTCTTTCCTGGCGCAGGTGTTCTTCATGTTGGGTGTCGGCATCATCGGGCCTGGCCGGGCGGGGGTCTTCGTCAATCTGGTGCCTGTGTTCGCAGCGATCCTAGCGGTGGTGGTTTTGAGCGAACCGTTCGAACTGTTCCACGGTCTGGCCATGATCTTGGTTTTGGGCGGTATTGCCATGTCGGAAAAGGGCAAACCCTCAACCTGAGGCGCTAACCACCGGGGTGAACGGAGCTTGGCTGATGCCCGCCGCGTCCATTTCATTGAGGATGAGGTGAATTTTCCATGCGGAGGCGCTCTATAGGTCCGCCTTCAGGCTGTGGGTCAGAAGCAGGAAGAAGATGACTTCCGGATCGGTTGATCCCTTGAGATAGACGAAAAGATTAGGGTCGATGGCGAGCGCCAGATTGCGCTAACCCCGTTCAACCTCGTCGATCACACCGTTGTGCATGAATATCTTTTCTGTGGGTGAAAGATGGCGTTTCATCTTGCTCACCGACATACCCGTCAAGGTTCGCACGTGCCCAAAGAATAGCGGTGCGCGGATATGGGGCGCTAGGCTTTTTAGGTTGTCGTCGTTCCGGTTGGGTATGATGTCGTGTTAGAATTCGGGTTCGCCCTCGTCGCCGAGCCAGCAGACACCAAAACCGTAGGCGTCCATCAACGTGACGCACTTATGCGCATCGTGGCTCTGTGTGATCAGGAGTTGCTGCGGCGTCAGAATCAGCTAGTCGACGTAGACAGGTGGTCTCGCGTAGGCGGGCCATCGGTACATACATATTTTCCTCGATCGACGTCGCTTGGTTCGCGGCCGATAAAACTATTTTGGCCCCCCGCCCCTTGATCCCGAGTGGCTTTTGCCGGATGCTCTGGCGCTTATTAAACGGAGGGACATTGCCAATGATCGTCGTCATGCCCGACGCCCGCTACGCAGGTGCCGCGGAAATTGAACAGGCCGTTTTCGGCGACCGCGCCATTATCAAACCGTTCCAGGCTCCGACCCAGGCGGATATTTCCGACGAGGTTTGGAAATCGGCTGACGCCCTGATGGTCTGGGGCCGGCTACGCTGTGATAAGGAGATGCTGAATCGGGCCAAGAATGTGAAGATGATCCTGCGCATGGGGGTCGGTTTTGACGCCTTGGATATTGAGGAAGCCGGGAAGCGCGGCATTCCCGCGTGCAATGTACCCGACTACGGCACCACCGATGTGGCCGACCACGCCATCGGCCTGATGTTGAGCCTGACGCGCGGCATCGTGCAGGTCCATAACAATATCGTTGCAGACCCAGTCGGGAATTGGGAAACCATCAACATTCCACAAATGCGCCGGGTGCGCGGTACTACGTTTGGGGTCGTCGGCTGCGGGAGGATCGGTACGGCCGCGGGTCTACGCGCCAAGGCGCTGGGCATGAATGTGATTTTCTATGACCCCTATGTGCAGGATGGCAAGGACCAGTCGGTGGGCTTTGAACGCCGCGATACGTTGGAAGATCTGCTGCGCGAGGCGGATGTGGTCAGCATTCACACGCCACTCACGCCGGAGACCGACTGCATGATCAACGGTCAGGCCTTCTCGTGCATGAAGGACGACGCGATTCTGATTACCACGGCGCGGGGGCGGGTGGTCGACCTAGATGCGGTGACCGAGGCCCTGAAGGCGAACAAGATCGCCGCTGCCGGCCTGGATGTCCTGCCGAAAGAGCCACCAGAGCCCGATCACCCCCTGTTTATGGCCCTCAAGGCAAGCGAGGATTGGACGGTAGGGCGCGTCGTCGTCACTTCCCATGTCGCCTGGTTCAGCCCGGACGGCGCGCGGGATTGCCGCGAGAAGGCAGCCCAGACCGTGATCAGCTATCTGGCCGACGGCATATTGAAGAACTGCGTAAACGACGACTTCCTAAAGAAGGACTGATCCGCCTGGTCGGGGCGGCCGTGCAGGCGGACCTGGCCCGTAGTTAGCCAGTGGGGCGAATCGCTGGGATGTTCATCCTGGCCGCACCCCTGCTTCTTGCCTTTGATTTTCCGTTTCACCGGGACGATGCCCACCGGCATTTTTAGCCGACCAGTGATTGGCCTTTCCATTCGCCGCTTTCTTATAGAAGCCCGGCGCCGCCTTGGTCATTTACTTCACTGTACTGCTGTATTTTACCCTGATGCTCGTGGGATAGCCGCGAAACGCTGAAATTTGCGTTTCCTGAGAGTGTGCTCTGATACTCGCCTATCGGTACAGGTTGGGAGAGGCTTCATGAAACCCGTTATCTTAGTCGTCGGCGCCGGCGCCGGCATTGGCGGCCACGTGGCCAAGCGGTTCGCCCGCGAGGACTATCACGCGGTGCTTTGCCGGCGCAGCAAGAAAGTGGGGCTCCATGCTCTGGTCGCCGAGATCGAGGCCGAGGGCGGTAGCGCCGAGGGGCACCTTCTGAACGCCGTGGAGCCCGATACCATCGAGGGCCGGATCGCCGCTGTCGAAGCGGGCGTGGGACCCATTGAGGTAGTTTTGTTCAACCTGGGCGCCCAGATCGGTAACAAGATGCTTAGCGAAACGACCTACAAACAGTTCGAGTTGGGTTGGCGGTTGGCGACCTTTGCCCTTTTCAGAACCGTGCAAACGGTCGTCCCCTACATGGAGCAACGCGAAGGCGGTACCATCCTGGTGACGTCCGCGACGGCGGCCTATCGCGGAAACGCCGGTCAGGGCTCTCATGCTTCGGCCATGGGCGGCCGGCGGCTGCTCTGCCAGTCTCTGAACGCGGAACTGGCGCCGAAGGGCATCCACATGGCGCACATCCTGATCGACGGGTCGGTGGATGCGCCCGATACGCTGGGTAAGATGCTGGGGCCGGAGCGGTTTCAAGAACTGCGTGAGCGGCGGGGTCTGGAGAACGACGGACTCATTCTACCGGAGAAGGTGGCGGAGACCTACTGGCACATTGCCCAACAGCACCGCTCGACGTGGACGTTCGAGACGGACTTGCGTGCGTTTAACGATAATCCGTGGTGGAACGATTAAAGGCACGAGGACGCGCCTATGCCATTCGCCGGCACGCCCGCGCGGTGTTACTTGATGCCTTTCAGGATGTCGTAAGTGGTGAGGGGCGTAATTAACGACGTTTTCTTCTCGTCCCACTCAAATTGTGTTTGTTGGGTGGCAATGTCTGGGACCGGGTTGAGGTTCCCAGTGATCGGTCGAGCAAACTGCTATTGATGCGTCAATTCATGCCATGGCGTTAACGTCGTCGGTTGCGGCATCGGGTAACTGAGATCTAAGGGGTCGAGCATCTCAAATCTCCTCCCGTGTGACATAATCGGACGAGAAGGTGTCATCGCACACTTCGAAGGAATTCTATAAACAATAGATATTATTAATTTTTATCTCTCTTATAAGAGCGCAATT
>CAZNWX010000179.1:0-2344 GCA_964576415.1 uncultured Magnetovibrio sp.
AACGCCTCTCGCGCTCACGGCTGGATTTGGGGGTCAAATAATTGCCATGCCGCATTTGTATGTTTTCGGCGTGTTTCTGGCCCTGGGGATGTTGGCCACCTGCGCTATAATCTAAGGAACAGCGTGAGGATGATCGTGAAACGGGCGATGGAGGGAGTACTGATAGGCGTGATGGCCGCCGTCTTCAACGCTTGCGGCTCGGTGCCGAGGCCATTTCAGACGCCGGCGGAACTCGGCCCGCCCAAATTGACGCAGCGCGATACCAGTGGCGGGGTTCGAGTGACCATCGTTGACGGACTATCCGCACCCATTGCCAAGCTCCTGTCCGAGGCCATTGCTCAAGGCCTGGTGGCGCGGGGGATCCCGGCGATGACGAAAGGTGGGGAGGCCTTGCGGTACACGTTGACGGGCCGAGCCGCAGAACGCGCACCGGATATGGGCGAGGTCGCCATTGCAAAAATTCATTGGAGCTTGAATGAAAGGGACAATGAGCCGTTTTCTACCTTCTCTCAAGATATGCGGGAGGATTGGCAGCGGGGTTCACCGGAAGTCATCCGAAGTGTCGGCACTAATACGGCGCGGTTGATCGCCGATGTGGTGGAACCGGAAGATGAGACCCTGAAGCCGGTGCAGGCGGTTTCCCGCGGTGTTTGGGTGCAACCTGTCCGCGGTGCGCCGGGCGATGGCGACAAATCGTTGACCCGCGCGATTCGCTATGCGTTGGTTGGGGCGAAGGTCGCGGTGACGTCGGAAAGGCTGGCAGCGCGGCATATCCTCAGGGCGGAGGTTCGCGTCGGCGCGCCGCAGCGCGGACAGCAGGCGGTCGCCATCAGTTGGACGCTGACTTCTTCGGATGGCCGGAAAGTTGGGAGCGCGGCCCAACGTAATGCCGTGCCGGCGGGCACTTTTGACGGACGGTGGGGTGAAACCGCTGTTATTATCGCTACGGCCGCCGTTGGCGGGATAAAGGACGTGCTTGCGCAGGCTGAGAACGCGGTTCGGTTCCGCGTGGCATTGGGATCCAGAGGATTGAAAACGGATTTGGTGCGGGGCGATGAGGCGCCCAGCCTACCGCCACCAAATCTATCGTTGGAAACCGGACCGGCCCCGAAGGGCCAATAGTCGGTTCCACGAACGGGGCGAAATGGTGGCTACGTGAGATTATGAGGTCGATTTGATACTTTGGGTCCAAGTCGCAGGTAGAGTCTAGAGGCGTGGCAGCGGCAACGAACGATCTTGGGTTAGCGGACGGGTTGGTGTCAGGCCGCGATGTCTACCGGAGATCCCCGGTGAAAGTTCTGGACTGTGTCGTGATGGTGGTCGCGGGATGCGTGACAACGAATTCGCCGGCACCGGCCCCATCAACGGCCCAGTCGACTGAAGCGGATGATACGCCGCAACCCCTCAACGGATCGACAAACATCAGTCAAGTGGTCCCCGTCCAAGGTATTGGGGGGCGCCATAGCGTTCCCCCGGGATCCTGGGCACGCTTTGCCACCGCCAGTCAGTTAACGTCAGGAGCAAGTCGATGTTTCATCATGAACGACGGAAGACATTTACAGCGCCACTGTGGATTGATAAATTTTCGCACAATTCAGATCGGCGCCGCACAGCCGATTTGCCCGATTCATTCGAGACGTTTTGAGCATCATGAAAATCATTGCCTGCAATAGCAATCGACCGCTGGCGGAAGCCATTTCCGCCTATGTTAATCTGCCGCTGACCAAAGCCAGTGTCCGGCGCTTTTCCGACATGGAGGTGTTTGTCGAGATCGAGGAAAACGTTCGAGGTGAGGACGTTTTCGTCATCCAATCGACATCCTATCCGGCGAACGACAATCTGATGGAGTTGCTGGTGACGTTGGACGCGTTACGTCGGGGTTCGGCGCGGCGAGTCACGGCCGTCATTCCTTACTTCGGCTACGCCCGCCAGGATCGCAAATCCGGGCCGCGGACGCCCATCTCGGCCAAGTTGGTTGCCAACCTAATTACCGAAGCCGGCGCTGACCGGGTGCTAACCATGGACCTGCACGCGGGCCAAATCCAAGGCTTCTTCGACATTCCCACAGACAACCTATATGCCGCGCCGGTAATGAGCCGCGATATCAAAGAGCGCAGCAATGGTGAAGAGTTGGTGATGGTATCGCCCGACGTTGGCGGTGTGGTGCGTGCCCGGGGATTGGCGAAGCGCCTGAACGCGGACTTGGCCATCATCGATAAACGCCGGGAGCGCGCGGGTGTTTCCGAGGTTATGAACATTATCGGCGACGTGGATGGTCGGCGGTGTATATTGGTGGATGATATTGTCGATTCCGCCGGAACCCTTTGCAACGCGGCCGTGGCCC
>CAZNWX010000179.1:2354-5044 GCA_964576415.1 uncultured Magnetovibrio sp.
GGCTGTATCGGCCTATGTAACACATGGCGTATTTTCTGGCGGCGCCGTCGCCCGGGTTACATCGTCGCCCCTGGAAAGCCTCGTGATCACGGACAGTATCATGGCCACTGAGGCGGTTCGCGTGTCGCACAATGTTGAGCAACTGACGATCGCGCCTCTGATCGCCGAAGCGATCCGGCGTATCAGCGAAGAAAGTTCGGTCTCTAGCCTGTTCAATTAATTCCGATAAGATCCGCGAAGATGGATTGACCGAAGCGTCCCATGGGGCTAAAACGCCCGCCTTCGGGCATATTTGTGTGACCGGCACCCCTGGAGGCCGGTCACCTGCGTTTTGAGGAGAAAGACAATGGCTAATTTGACGGCTTTCGCTGCCGAGCCTCGCGATCGGGCAGGTAAGGGGGCAGCCCGTGCCACGCGCCGTGAAGGACGTGTGCCGGGTGTGATCTATGGCAACAAGGAGGATCCGGTTCTGATTTCCGTTGATCCCATTGATCTGATGAAACAGATGAACACGCCGGGTTTTTTCGCCCGCGTCTATGAAGTCGATGTGTCTGGCGACAAACACCGTGTCCTGGCCCGTGATCTGCAATTGGACCCGGTCTCGGATCAGCCCATACACTTGGACTTCATGCGCTTCAGCGCGTCGACCCGCCTGAACATCGATGTCCAAGTGGTTTTCGAGAACGAGGACGAATGTCCGGGGCTGCGCATGGGTGGCGTGTTGAACGTCGTCCGGTTCGCGGTCGAACTGCGTTGCCGTCCCGACAGTATTCCTGAATCCTTGACCGCTGACTTGAGTGGCATGGAAATTGGCGACAGTCTCCACATAAGCGCTATTAAGCTCCCGGAAGACGTGGAACTGACGATCACTGATCGTGATTTCACCGTCGCCACCATCGCCGCGCCGACCATTGTCGAAGAAGTCGAAGAGGATGTGGATGGCGAAGAAGGCGAGGAGGGTGTCGAGGCTGCGGAAGGTTCCGACGGCGAGGATGCCGGCGGCGATGCGGCCGACGGCGACGTCGAGGAATAACCGTCCAGGCAAGGGCCTTCGCTTATGTTGCTGGTCGTCGGTCTCGGCAATCCGGGTGCCAAATACGCCAACAACCGTCATAACATTGGGTTCATGGCGGTGGACGAGATCGTCCGCCGCCATTCCTTTTCTACGTCACGTGCGAAGTTCCAGAGCGAAATCGCGGAAGGGAATATTGCCGGCGAGAAGATCCTGGCGATGAAACCGAGAACCTATATGAATGAATCAGGCCGCAGCGTGCAGGCGGTCATGGTGTTCTACAAGCTACCGCCTGAAGATGTCATCGTAATTCATGACGAGATCGATCTGGCTGGTGGCAAGGTCCGGGTGAAGCGCGGCGGCGGCCATGCGGGCCATAATGGGCTCCGGTCCATCCATGCGCGCATTGGGGCCAACTACGCACGTGTTCGCCTAGGCGTAGGGCATCCCGGTGACAAGGCGAAAGTGGCAGGCCATGTCCTCAAGGATTTCGCGAAATCGGAACGCGATTGGGTCGAACGCATGGTTTGCGGCGTCGGCGAATATTTTCCCTTGCTGGTAGGTGACGATGATTCGACGTTCATGAGCAAGATGGCATCCGTCGTCAATCCGCTGTGCCCGAAACCGCCCGGGTCCAAAGCATCGAAACACGATGCCCAACAACGAGAGAAGAAGGAAGACTGATGGGGTTCAATTGCGGCATCGTAGGGCTACCCAATGTTGGGAAGTCGACCCTCTTCAACGCTCTTACGCAGACAGCGGCGGCGGAAGCAGCGAATTTTCCCTTCTGCACCATTGAGCCAAATACGGGACGTGTTGGCGTCCCCGATGACCGGTTGGAGAAGATTGCCAAAATCACCGCGTCCGCCAATGTCGTGCCTACCCACTTGGAATTTGTGGACATTGCAGGATTGGTTCGTGGCGCGTCGAAGGGGGAGGGGCTGGGCAACCAGTTTCTGGCCAATATCCGCGAGGTGGATGCGATTGTTCACGTCCTGCGGTGTTTCGAGGACGAAAATGTCACGCATGTCGACGGCAGTATTGATCCGGTCCGCGATGCAGAGACAGTGGAAACCGAACTCATGCTCGCCGATATGGAAAGCCTAGAGAAGCGCATTGAGCCCTTGACGAAGAAGGTGCGTGGCCAAGACAAGGAAGCCGCGGCCACATTGGAACTAGTGGAACAAGCCCTGACGCACCTCCGTGACGGTCAGCCGTTGCGG
The DNA here is from genome assembly GCA_964576415.1 of uncultured Magnetovibrio sp. Lineage (GTDB taxonomy): Bacteria > Pseudomonadota > Alphaproteobacteria > Rhodospirillales > Casp-alpha2 > UBA3470. The sequence continues at coordinate 4,590 of CAZNWX010000179.1, forward strand.
TTGATGGGATTGGTAGAAGGCGAGGGCAAGGGCATGCGAATGCTTCAGACCCTGACTGCAAAGCCGGTCCTCTACGTTTGCAACGTCGGCGAGGATGAGGCCGCTAATGGCAACCTTTGGACAGAAAAGGTCGCCGCCATGGCCAACGAACAGGGCGCCAGTTCCGTGGTCATCTCCGCGAAGATCGAAGAAGAAGTGGCGCACCTGAGCGATGAGGCGGAGAAGGCTGAGTTTCTTGACACATTGGGCTTGAACGAAACCGGCTTGGCCAGCGTGGTTCGCGCCGGTTATGGCCTTCTTGATCTGATTACCTTTTTCACCTCCGGCCCGAAAGAGACCCGCGCCTGGACGGTTAAGCGGAGCGCCAAGGCGCCGCAGGCTGCCGGCGCTATCCACACGGATTTCGAGAAAGGCTTCATCAAGTCAGAGACTATCGCCTACGAAACCTTCGTGGA
>CAZNWX010000180.1:0-5032 GCA_964576415.1 uncultured Magnetovibrio sp.
CAGAAGTTAACGGCCGCCTCATACTGGCCGGCCTTTGGCGCCATAGGCTTGCCCTTGATGAATTCGAAGGTCGTCTCGTCCGGCGCGATAAGGCCGGCACGAGCGCCGCCCTCAATGGTCATGTTGCACACCGTCATGCGGCCTTCCATGGACAAATCTCGAATCGCCTGACCGGCGTACTCGATGACGTAGCCGGTGCCGCCGGCGGTGCCAATCTTGCTGATGATCGCCAGGATTAGATCTTTTGCGGTGCAGCCTGCCGGCAGTGCGCCGTCAACATTGATGCGCATGTTCTTTAATGGGGCTTGCAAGAGCGTCTGGGTCGCCATCACGTGCTCCACCTCCGAGGTGCCGATCCCAAAGGCCAGCGCGCCGAAGGCGCCGTGGGTGGCCGTGTGGCTGTCTCCGCAGACGATGGTGCCGCCCGGCAGGGTGAAAGCTTGTTCGGGGCCAATGATGTGCACGACGCCCTGACGGATGTCATCGATGTCAAATAAGGGCACGCCGAATTCCTTGCAGTTGGCCTGCAGGGTTTCGACTTGGATACGGCTCTCCTCGTTCTCGATGGGGCCTTGTCGGTTCTTCGTCGAGACGTTGTGGTCCGGCACCGCCAGCGTCGCGTCCGGACGGCGCACGGGGCGGCCGGCGTTGCGCAGGCCTTCGAAGGCCTGCGGGCTGGTGACCTCATGGACCAAATGGCGGTCGATGTAGAGGAGGCACGTGCCGTCTTCCTGAACGTTGACCAGATGGTTCTGCCAGATTTTGTCGAACAGCGTTTGCGGCGCGCTCATGCGTGCGTTCCTCCCTCAGACATCAAAAAGTAAAGGGCGGCGTTTGCCGCACCGCCCCGTCATCAAACTTATTCGGTTGCTTCGGCTTCCGCTTCGGGCTGGGCGGCGTCGGCGGCCTGCGCCTCGCCCTTGCCCTTCTTCTTGCGGGACTTTCCGCTTTCGCGTTTCACGTCCTCGGCAGCCTGACGGTCTTGAGCGTTTAACTTCGCCTTGAAGCCGTCCGTCTGCTCGGCGATCCTCGCGGATTTACCGGTGCGGCCCCGCAGATAATACAGCTTGGCTCGGCGCACGTCACCGCGGCGGACTACGTCGATGCTGTCGATGGAGGGCGAGAACAGCGGAAATACCCGCTCCACGCCTTCGCCGTAGCTCAGTTTGCGGACCGTGAAAGCGGAATTGACGCCTGCGTTCTTGCGCGCGATGCACACGCCCTCAAAAGCCTGGACCCGCTCGCGCGAGCCTTCCACGACCTTAACGTTGACGCGGAGCGTATCGCCCGGTGCGAACGGCGGGATTTCGCCGTCGGCCGCCAGCTTCGCAATTTCTTCGTTTTCGAGTTCACTAATGACATTCATCGTCTTGTTCCTTCGCTTTGCCGCGGCCCAGCGTTGTTCCAAGGCCGCAAAATTCCAAAAAATCGCCGATTTTTCAACCGTTTTTCACTGTTTACCTCGCACGTAGGCGGCCCAGAGATCGGGACGCCGTTCCTTGGTAACAGCTTCCGCCAGGGCGCGGCGCCACTGGCGGATGTTTTCGTGGTGCCCGGACAACAGGACATTGGGGACCAATCGGCCCTGCCAGTCCTGCGGGCGGGTGTAATGCGGATATTCCAGAAGACCCGTCTCGAAGCTTTCCTCCTCGGCGCTTTCGGCCTTGCCCATGACGCCCGGCAACAGGCGAACACAGGCATCCAAAAGCGTCAGCGCCGCCGGCTCGCCGCCGGACAGGATCACGTCGCCGACACTAACTTCTTCCAGGTCATGGGCTTCTATAACCCGCTGGTCAATGCCCTCAAACCGGCCGCAGAGGATGATCACGCCCGGCCCCGCCGCCAATTCGCGGACACGGGCCTGGTTCAGCAGCATGCCGCGCGGCGAGGTGACGAGCATGGGCAGATCCCGGGCCGCGTCACGCGCCACCGAAAGCGCCGCCTCCGCCACATCGGGCCGCATGACCATGCCGGGCCCGCCGCCGAACGGCGCGTCGTCCACGGTGGCATGCCGGTCGATGCCGTGATCACGGAGGTTCACGGTCTCCAGAGACCACAGGCCGTCCTTCAGCCCCTGGCCGGCTAGGCTCACGCCAAGCGGCCCCGGAAACATCTCCGGGAACAGGGTTAAAACTTTGCTGTGCCAGGTCTGGCTCACGCGATTTACTCCGTTTCCTTCGCTTCGCCTTCAGGCGGTTCCAGCAATCCGTCCGGCGGATCCACCGTCACCGTGCCTATCTCCAGATCGACCTCGGGGACGACCTCCTTCGTGAACGGCACCACCAGGCCCTTGTAGGGTCCGCCGGCGACTTCCAGGACATCGCCGGCGCCAAAGTCCTCGACAGCGCTGACCGTCCCCAGGACTTCTCCCGACGTGGTGACCGCCTGCAACCCGATGAGATCCGAATGGTAGAACTCATCCTCTTCCAGGTCGGGAAGGGCGCTTCTGGAAATATGAAGCTTCAGTCCCTTCAGCGTCTCCGCCGCGGTGCGGTTCGAGACGCCTTTGATGCGGGCGATCAAATGCCCTTTCACTTCGCCGATCACCCTCAACCGGTAGCTAACTTCACCGGCCTCGTCCCAAAGCGGACCGTAGGCGGCGAGGTCTTCCGGGTCGGCCGTGAAACTCTTGATGCGGAGGTCGCCTTTCAGACCCCGCACCCCGATCACGACCCCCATCAGCACCAGGTCCGCCGGGTCAGGCTTCCCGTTCACGGGGCTCAGCCTTCCTCCTTGGTCTCTTCCTCGGCGGCTTCCTCAGCCGGGACTTCTTCAGCAGCAGCCTCTTCCACCGGGGCTTCCTCAGCAGCGGCTTCCTCAGCCGGGACTTCTTCAGCAGCAGCCTCTTCCACCGGGGCTTCCTCAGCAGCGGCTTCCTCAGCCGGGACTTCTTCAGCAGCAGCCTCTTCCGACGCTTCATCGGCCTGCGCTGCTTCCTCGACCGCCGCCTTCTCCTCTTGCTCTTTAATGCGCTCGAGGGTCTTGGCACGGGGCTTGTCCTTCTTGGTCTGAACCGGGATGGCCGGCTTCTCAACCATGCCGAGGCCGCTCAGGTACTGGGCGACGCGGTTGGTCGGAAGCGCGCCGACACCCAACCAGTGCTTGGCTCGCTCCTCGTTGATGACGAAGCGTTCCGGGTGGTCTTTCGGCACCATCGGGTTATATGATCCGATACGCTCGATGAACCGACCGTCGCGGGGCTTGCGGGAATCCGCGACCACCACTCTGTAGAAGGGGCGTTTCTTGGCGCCGCCCCGGGAAAGTCTGATCTTCAAGGCCATTTTGCTGTGATCCTTTCGGTTGGTAGTATGTCTGTATTTTTTGAAATCAAAGAGTTAAATGAAATGTCACTCAACCAAAGCGTGGCCCGCCGGGGATAGGCGGCATCATGCCGCCGCCCATGGCGCCCATGAGGCCACGTTTCCCCATCTTGCCGGCCTTCTTCATCATCGAAGAAATCTGCTTATGCTGTTTCAGGAGCTTGTTCACCTCCTGCACCGAGGTGCCGGAACCCGCGGCAACACGCTTGCGCCGCGACGCCTTGATTATCTTCGGGTTGCGCCGCTCTTGCACGGTCATGGAGAGGATGATCGCCTCTTGGCGGGCCAGCAGTTTGTCGTCGATGTCGGCGTCCGCCATCTGGCTTTTCACCTTCTGGGCGCCGGGCATCATGCTCAAGAGGCCCTCGAGACTGCCCATTTTCTTGATCTGCGCCAGCTGCTCGGCCATATCCTCCAGGGTGAATTGACCCTTTAGCATTTTCTTGGCCATGCGCTCGGCGTCTTCTTCCTCGACGACCTGTTGGGCCTTTTCCACAAGACCGACGATGTCGCCCATGCCAAGGATGGAACCAGCTAGGCGCTCGGCATTGAAGGTCTCCAGCGCATCCATGGTCTCGCCCGTGCCCATGAGTTTCACCGGGCAGCCAGTCTCGGCCCGCATGGACAGCGCCGCACCGCCCCGCGCGTCACCATCGACGCGGGTCAGGGCGATGCCGGTAATGCCGACCTTGTCATTGAACTCACGTGCCAGGTTGACGCTGTCTTGGCCGGTCATGGCATCGGCGACCAAAAGCGTCTCCAACGGTTCGGCGGCGTCGCGAACCTGTGCGACCTCAGTCATCAATTCCGTGTCAATGTGCAGTCGGCCCGCCGTATCCAAGATGACCACGTCGTAGGCTTCAAGCCGCGCCATCTGCATGGCGCGCTTGGCGATGGCCACGGGCTGTTCACCCAGAACGGACGGCAGGCAGGTGACGCCCGTTTGCTGACCCAGGGTCGCCAGCTGCTGTTGTGCCGCCGGCCGGTAGATGTCCAGCGAAGCCATCAGGACCTTCTTCTTTTCGCGGCTCGTGAGCCGCAGCGCCAGCTTCGCTGATGTCGTCGTCTTGCCGGAACCCTGTAGGCCGACCATGAGTATGGCCACCGGCGGCGTCCCAGTCAGATTGATATCGTGTTCGCCTTCGCCAAGCGTATTGACCAGTTCATCGTGGACGATCTTGACCACCATCTGGCCCGGCGTGACGCTTTTGAGGACATCGGCGCCAACGGCGCGCTCGCGCACGTTGGCGATAAAGTCCTTGGCCACCGGAAGCGCAACGTCCGCGTCCAAGAGCGCGACGCGCACCTCGCGTAGAGCCTCGTCGACATCAGCCTCCTTCAGCGCGCCCCGCTTGGTGAGTTCGTCGAATATGCCGCTCAGCTTGTCTGTCAGGCTCTCGAACATGGCTCTTCCGTCATTTCTCTCGGCAACACCAAGCTTTCGCCTCAACACGAAACGCGCCAGTGCGCGATACTCGCGGACTAGCGGCGCCCCCCGAAACTCTCCGGGTCGAGGGCGTAGGGTCAGTAACTGCCCTTGAAAACGGGGCGAACGTATGAGCGCGGGGCCGCAAAGTCAACCCCGGCAGCGGGCCAGGATCGCACCGCTCCCCGCAACTCTTGGTTTTTAATCACCCTGACAATCAACTTAAATTTTTTAAATTTCTTATTAACAAAGTGCGCATAAATTTGAACTCGTTCTTGCTCCGACC
>CAZNWX010000181.1:0-5030 GCA_964576415.1 uncultured Magnetovibrio sp.
ATATGAAAGGCCAGATTGAGGATTTGGTCGCCGTGCATTCTATCTTTACGTCGAGGGCCTTGTTGGGGTTCGACAACTTCTCCCAGGAGGAACATCATCTCCTGCCGCCGATCCGTCGGCCTATGGTGCGGGTGCATCCAGGGTCGGGTCGCAAGACCCTTTACCTAGCGTCGCATATAGGGCGGATTTTGGACCGCCCCGTGGCAGAGGGCCGGTTGCTGGTCCGTGACCTCATGGAGCACGCGACCCAGCCGCAGTATATCTATACGCACCATTGGCGGATCGGTGACACGCTGATTTGGGATAATCGCTGCACCATGCACCGGGCCATGCCTTTCGACGAGTCCCGGTTCAAGCGCGATATGCGCCGTGCTACGGTGATGGAGACCGACGCCGCGCCCGTAGATGACCAGGCCGCCGTGGCGACGGCCTAACGCGCCGCTAGATCGCGACGCCACTTGCCAAGGTGACACGGCGCCTGGATCGCAACGACGACAGCGTCATTGCCCATGACGACCTGAAGCGCAAACATTGCTGCGGGCACAGGCGTTGGCACGATGACGACGATCGCTGCAACAACTAAGACGCCTCCCCAACAACGTGAAAGTGCCTCCAGGGAGACCTTTCTTATTGGCAATTGTCGGGACCGTTACTTCGCCGCCAAACGGATCGCGCCATCCAGGCGTACCGTTTCACCGTTCATGTAGACGTTGTTGCACATATGGAGGACGAGCTTGGCGTACTCCTCCGCGGAGCCCAGTCGTGCTGGGAATGGGACGGTCTTGCCCAAGCTTTCCTGAACCTCGTTCGGAAGCGCAAACAGCATGGGCGTGCCCATGATCCCGGGCGCGATGGTCAGCACCCGGATGCCGAAGCGCGCCAGTTCGCGGGCCACGGGAATGGTCATGGCATGCACGCCGCCCTTGGAGGCGGAGTAGGCAGCCTGGCCGATTTGACCTTCGAAGGCGGCAACGGAGGCGGTGTTGATGATGATGCCCCGTTCTCCCGTTTCCAGGGCGTCCAGGTCCTCCATGGCCGCCGCCGCCAGGCGTAGGGTGTTGAAGGTGCCAATTAGGTTAATGTTGATGACCTGAGCGAACTTCTGCAAATCCATGGGGCCGTCACGCCCAACCACACGGGCGGCCGGACCGATGCCGGCGCAGTTGACGACGATGCGCGCTGGGCCGTGCGCGTCAGCGGCCGCCTGAATGGCTGCTTCCATGGATGTCGAATCTGCGACATCGCAACCTATGCCGACGGCGCCAAGGTCATCAGCCACGGCCTTCGCTCCTTCCTCGTTGCGATCGAGGATAGCAACTTTTGCCCCACCGGCGGCAAGCGCCCGCGCCGTCGCTTCGCCCAGGCCCGACGCTGCGCCCGTGACCACTGCTGCCAATCTGTTGATATCCATTGCCTTAACTCCGCCGCAATTTTGTTTAAACTAGTGTATTGGAGCCGGTGATATCACGGTCTATCGGAGGCGCAAGCAGCATGAATTCGCCCGATGAAATGGCCGCCCGCTTGACATCGAACGTGGAAGAGAACGAGCATTATGTCTGCGCCAATCTAGGTGGGAAAGTGAAGCGCACGCTTGGCAAGCTGAGCTTCGTGCGGGAGGCCGTGGCCGCCTACTATTGCGCCCGTGACCCGAAGACGCCGTTTCGCGTCAAGGCCGCGATCCTGGCCGCCTTGGCCTATTTCGTTATGCCCGTGGACGTGATCCCCGATCTAATCGCGGTTCTCGGCTTCACGGATGACGCCACCGTATTCTGGGCCGTCTATCGTTTATTCGTGCCGCACGTGAACGATGTGCATTGGGGCAAGGTCTTCGCCTATCTGGATGTCGGCGACCCACCCTCCATAGCCCCCATGCCCGATTGATGGCGCTGTCTTGATCCGCGCTCCTGGCGGTCACATACTGCCTGCCCAAGACGAAGATCTAACAAGGGTTCCGCCATGATCGAACCGCTCTGGACACCGACATCGGAACAGATTGAAACTGCGAAGATCACCGAGCTGCGCCGCGCCGTCAGCGCGCAGTGGCAGGTGGACTTGCCCGATTCAACAGCGCTCTGGCGGTTCTCCGTGGACGAGCGTGAGAAGTTCTGGCGCACCATTATCGATTTCTGTGACCTCAAGGGCGAGACTTGGGGGGAGCGGGATTCCGTTGACGTCGATAAGCTACCCGGCGCGAAATGGTTTCCGGACGCGCGCTTCAATTTCGCCGAAAACCTTCTGAAGCGCCGTGATGACGGTGAAGCCCTCGTCTTCTGGGGCGAGGACAAGGTCCGTCGCCGCATGACCTTTGCCGAGCTCTACGACGCTGTCTCCCAATTGGCCCAGGCGCTGCACACCGAAGGCGTGGAACCCGGCGACCGGGTAGTGGGGTATATGCCGAACACGCCGGAAGCCATTATCTCCATGCTCGCGGCGGCGAGCCTGGGGGCCACGTGGTCTTCCTGTTCCCCCGATTTTGGCCTGCAGGGCGTGCTGGATCGGTTTGGTCAGATCGAGCCGAAGGTCCTGATCGCCTGTGACGGCTATTTCTATAACGGCAAGACCCACGATATCCGCAAAAAGACGGCCGACTTGGTCAGCGGTGTGCCCAGCATCCAGCGTGTTGTCATTGTGCCCTACGCATTGACCGAGCCCGATATCTCCGGCATTCGCGATGCCGTGGACTTGACCGACTTCGTAGGGAATTTCACCCCCGCCGACATCCAGTTCGCACAGATGCCCTTCTCCCATCCGCTCTACATCCTCTATTCGTCCGGCACTACCGGCCAGCCGAAGTGCATCGTGCACGAGGCTGGCGGCATGCTGTTGAAGCATACGGTGGAGCAGGTGGCGCAATTTTCCATCGGGCCGGATAGCCGGGTCTTCTGGTTCACGACTCTGGGCTGGATGATGTGGAACTGGTTGGCCAGCAACCTGGCCTGGGGCGCGACGCTCTTGCTCTATGACGGCTCGCCGTTTTATCCGGACGGTAACGTGCTTTGGGATTTCGCCGCCCAGGAGAAAATGACCCTGTTTGGCACCTCGGCGAAGTACATTGATGCTTGCAACAAGGCGGGACTGAAGCCCATGGACACGCATGACTTGTCGTCGCTGCGCTCCATAGGCTCGACCGGCTCGACCCTGGTGCCTGAGGGCTTCGATTATGTCTACAAGAACATCAAATCCGACGTCCATCTGGCTTCTATGTCGGGCGGTACTGACATTGGCGGTTGCTTCTGTGGCGGCGATGAGACCTTGCCCGTATGGCGAGGCGAAATACAGGCGGCGATCTTGGGCATGGCCACGGATGTCTTTGACGATGACGGCAAATCGGTCGCCGGCGTGAAGGGAGAACTGGTTTGCACCAAGGCCTTTCCGGCTGTACCGAGTTTCCTCAATGATGTCGACGGGGCGCGCATACACGATGCCTACTTCGCGCGGTTCCCCAATGTTTGGACCCATGGTGACTTTATAGAGCGCACGGAACACGGCGGCTTCATCATTTACGGCCGATCGGATGCGACCTTGAACCCTGGCGGCGTACGTATCGGCACGGCTGAAATCTACCGGCAGGTGGAGAAATTGGACGAGGTGTTGGAAGGCATCGTCATCGGCCAGGAATGGGACAACGATGTGCGGGTGGTGCTATTTATAGTGCTCCGCAAAGGACTGACCCTTGACGATGCCCTCACGGACAAGATTAAGAAGCAGGTCCGAGCCAACTGCACGCCACGCCACGTGCCGGCTCGAGTGGTTCAGGTGCCGGATATCCCACGCACCAAGTCCGGCAAGATCACCGAGCTGGCCGTTCGCGACGTGGTCCACGGCCACGCCATCAAGAACGCCGAGGCCCTTGCTAATCCCGAGGCTCTGGCGCATTTCAAGGACCGGCCTGAGCTTTTTCGCTGAGTGGTAGGATTTGCGAAGCCGGCCCCGTTAGAGCCACTTCGATGCGGCTGCCGATATCCTCCACGGTGATGCTGTCCATGGACATGCGGCAATGGGGAAAGACCCCCAAGCTCCCGTGGGCGTCGTGCGTGGCACCCGCGGAGACATTGTCGAGGCGCGTTTAGCCTGTGGTTATGGATAAAATCCAGCCGCTGAAAATGACCGCTGCCTTCTGGCGCGGCGCGCGGACCAATGCTGAACCATCGGTCTAAAGATTTAGAAAATAGGACGCGGGGCCTGATGGTCAGCGGAGATCGGATATCATCGCAGCCATGGCGGCCTTAGTTTCCGCCGTGAACCAACCCGCGCGCGTCGGATCGGACCCATTGTCTATGGCGTCGTGGATGATGGCCAATGCCGGCTGGCGGAGCTGAGCCTTGATGGCGGCGTAGGCGAGCGGCGGATTTTTTGCGTAGTCCCGTGCCACGGTTAAGGCGCGATCCATGAGCGCTTCGGGTTCCGCGATCTCATCGACGATGCCCATGGTCCGTGCGTCTGCTGCGTCAATGGGATGCCCGCCAAGCATCAGCCGGCGCCGGGCTTCGGGCGAGAGCGCGTCGCGGGCGATCTCTAGCGGGCCAACAGGGAAATTCGCGCCGACCCGCACTTCCGCCAGGCCGAACTTGGCCTGTGGAACTGCGACGGTATAATCCGCGGTCAGCACGAAAAACAGGCCGCCGGCGATGGCTGCGCCGTTCGCCGCTGTGATCAGCGGTTTGGGGAAAGCGTACATGGTGGCGAAGTCGGCATTCAGGTGATCAACAATATCCGTCTCATCGGCCAAGGTGAAGGCCTGCGCTGCCTTTAAGTCGAACCCGCCGGACAACACCCTAAGCCCGCTGGTCAGGACCGCGGCGTGAACGCGCGCGTCAGCGGCCAGGGTATCCAGGGTCGCGGCAATGTCTGCTAGGAATGCGGGCACCAGGGCGTTAACCGGCGCTCGGTTCAAGATTAGGATAGCTATGCCGTCGTCGGTGACCTCAGTTGAAACGGGTGCCGTCATGTGATGATCCTCCTTCGAGCCCTTAAGCCCGTTTGGCCACTTCTTCCAGCATCACTTCCGTGGCACCGCCGCCCACCGCGTG